>JAGQUI010000241.1 GCA_020438595.1 Propionibacteriaceae bacterium
TTGAAGTCGCGGAAGCCGTGCTCCTCGAACAGGCTCGCCTCCCACAGGGCAGACTCGACCAGGGCCTCGGCCGTGGGCGCGCCGTACTTGGCGAGCAGCCGCTTGTCGAGCGAGCCGGCGTTCACCCCGATCCGGATCGACACCCCGGCGTCGGTGGCCGCCTGGGCGATCTGCCTCACCTGGTCGTCGAAGGCGCGGATGTTGCCCGGGTTCACCCGGACGGCGGCGCAACCGGCGTCGATCGCGGCGAACACGTACTTCGGCTGGAAGTGGATGTCGGCGATCACCGGGATCTGGCTCTTCTTCGCGATGATGTGCAGCACGTCCGCGTCGTCCTGGCTGGGCACGGCGACCCGCACGATGTCGCAGCCGGTCGCGGTGAGCTCGGCGATCTGCTGCAGCGTCCCGTTGATGTCGGTGGTCTTGGTGGTGGTCATCGACTGCACCGAGATCGGCGCGCCGCCGCCCACCAGCACCTTGCCGACCCGGATCTGCCGGGTGGGCCGGCGGGGGGCGAGCACGGGCGGAGGGGTCGCGGGCATCCCGAGATTGACGGTCATCTACTCCTCGATCTGTCGGTCCGGCGGTGGAGGTCCGGCTCCGCTGGACAGCCTACATACCGGGCCGGGGCGAGAGGCCCTGCAGTGCGGCAAGTGCGGTCGACAGACCGTCACTGGACCGGGCCTCGGCGCCCACGGCGGCCGCCCGCTCGGCGTAGGCCCCACCGGCCACGCCGGCGAGCAGCACGGCGAGCCGCGCCCCGGTGATCCGGTGCAGGGGCACGGGCCACGGGCCGACGCCGAGCTCGGCGAGCCTGCGGGCGTGGTAGTGCTGGTCGAACATCGCCGGCACCCCGACCGAGGGGACGCCCGCCCGCAGCGCCGCGGCCGTCGTTCCCGCACCGCCGTGGTGGACGATCCCGGACAGCCGCGGGAACAGGGCGGCGTGCGGTGCGTCGGCGACCGTGCAGACGCGTCCGCCACCGAGGACGCGCGGGGTCTCCCCCGGCAGCGCGGGCGTGGCCACCCGGCGTCCGGACAGCCGGGCGGCGTACTCGACCAGGGCGAGCCAGTCCTGCCCGCCCATCCCGTTCAGGCTGCCCAACCCCACGTACACGGGGGGCTCACCGGCAGCCAGGAACGACCGCAGCGGCTCCGGCGGCTCCCAGTCCCCGGCGGCGGGCGCGAGAACGGCCCCAGTCTGACGACAGGTCTGTGGCCAGTCCGGGGCGGGCGGCACCAGCACCGGGTCTGCCGCCAGCAGGATCGGGTACCGGTCGGCGGCGGCGGTGCTCGCCCGTGCGCTCGCCGGATGCAAGCCCGTCCGCTCGCGCAGGACGCTCGCCGCGCTGCGCGACAGCCCCGAGACGGCCTCCCAGTACCACCGGGACGCCGCGGCCTCGACGCGGGAGGAGCCGAGCCGGCGGTGCCCCTCGAGGTGGCTCTCCGGCTGCGCGGTCGGCAGGACGGCGGTGTGCAGCACCGTCGCCATCCGGCACCCGTGCGACTGCACCAGCGCGAGCGCCGAGTCCCTCGCGGCGACGCCGGTCACCACCAGGCAACCCGGGCGCACCACCTCCAGCACGGTGTCCGCGAACGGCGCCGCGAGGCCGGTGAACCAGCGGGCCAGCAGCGCGGGCTGGACCAGCGGGGACCGCAGTCCCGCCCGGCCGAGCCAGCCCCGGCCGAGCCTCTCCATGTCGGCCATCACGAACCCGATCCCGGCGAAGCCGGCGCCGTGGGAACGCACGAGCGCCTCATACTCGCTCGCGGCGACGACGGTCGCCGGCGTGCCCGCGGCCGCGAGCGCACCCGCCAACAGCGCCAGCGGCTCGACGTCGCCGCGCGACCCGAGGGCGAGCGCCAGGACGGGCGAGGTTTCCACATCACGAGTCAACCACGGGCAGGATGGGAGCGAGCAATACCGGACCTGCAGGAGGGACAGTGGCCCAGCACACCGACCGGGACGCCGAGTTCTCGGCGTTCCTGGCCGACGACTCCGGGCCTCTGGCCCGGGCCGCGTGGCAGGTCGCCGACGGGGATCGGGACGCCGCGTCCGAGGTGCTGCAGAGCGCGCTGGTGAAGACCTACGTGGCCTGGCCACGGGTCGGCCCGGACGGGGCGCTCGACCACACCCTCGGGCTGATCGGGGCGCCCGGGGGCGACTCCTCCGGTACCGACCCGGTGGACGTGGACCTGGATGCCGAGCACGTGCTCGCCGAGGGACGCAACGCGGTCCGGGGCAGGCGGATGGGCTGGACGGTGGCGGGCCTGGCCACGCTCGCCGTGGTCGCGTCCATCGTCACCCCGGTGCTGATCGCGAGCACCGTCCCGCCAGCACCCACGCCGGCCCCGGTGACCACGCCGAGCCTCACACGCAGCCCGTCGCCGACCGCGAGCCCGCTGCCCGACCTCGTCGCCACACCGTGGCAGGTCGCCGGCTTCGAGGGCGTCGCGTTCGGGCCGAGCCGGACGATGACCCTGCAGCTCGACGGCGGCATCGCGTCCGGGCTCGGCGGCTGCAACGCCTACCGGGCGAGCTACACGACGAAGGACGGCCGGCTCCGCTTCGAGGATGTCACGCAGGGCGCCGTGGGTTGCCCCGGCCGGGTGGGCCGCGAGGAGGACGCCCTCCTCGACGCCCTGGAGCGGGTCCGCGGCTACGAGGCCGGCCTCAATGGACCCGTCCTCGTCGACAAGGACGGCTCGCCGGCGGTGGCGCTGATCCCGCTCACCCCGGACGCGGCGACCTGGCGACTGGCCGACCTCGCGGGGGCCGCCCAGCCCGACTCCGGGATCACGCTGACCGTCTCCGGGGACCGGCTGGGCGGGGACACCGCCTGCGGCGCCTACGCCGCCGGCCTCAGCCGCGACGGCGACGCCTGGACGGTGTCGGACGTGGAGCTCACCAGCACCGTCCGCTGCCCAGAGTCGGCGAACCGGCGTGCGACGCGCTATCTCGACCTGCTCGGCCAGGCCACGACGGCCGAGCTGGACGCCTTCAGCCTCACCCTGACCGGCCCGGACGGAGAGCTGGCCTTCACCGTCGACCGCTGAGTGGAACCTGCCGGGCCCCCGGACCGTAGTAGCCACAGGAGGCGACGACAATGGCACGACGCAGCGACCGGGACGCGGAATTCTCCGCGTTCATGGACGCTGCCCGGGCGAGCCTGGGCCGCACCGCGTGGTTCCTCACCGGGGACCGCGACGCGGCCGCCGAATTGTTGCAGGCCACGCTGGTGAAGACCTACGTGGCGTGGCCGCGGGTGCGGCCGGACGGAGCACTCGCCTACGCGCGCCGGATCATGGTCAACACCGACCTGGACCGGCACCGTGCCCGGCGGTTCAGCGTGCCTGTGGCGGACCCGCCCGAGCAGGCCGTCGAGGACGCCACCGCGGGCGTGACGAGCAGCAACGGCTCGGCCCGCTGCTGGCCGCACTGCCGGCGCAACAGCGTCGGGTCGTCGTGCTGCGGTACCTGCACGACCTCTCCGAGGCCGACGTGGCCGCGGAACTCGGCCTGCCGCTGGGCACGGTCAAGTCGAACGCCTCCCGTGGGCTGGCCGCACTGCGGACGGCCCTGACCGGTACGACCGAAGGGAGTGGCAGATGAGCACGGACTTCGAGGACCGGCTGCGCGCGGAGCTGGACGCCGAGCGGGTCGAATTGCCCCTGGACACCGACCGGGTACTGACCAGCGGACGCCGCACCGTCCGGGCCCGCCGGGTGGGCGCGATCGTCGCGAGCCTCGCCGCGCTCGTCCTCGCGTCCCTCGTGATCCCGCTGGCGATGGGGCGAGCCATTCCCGCGGTGCCCGTGGGGACCCCCGCCGCAACCACGTCGGCCACGCGGCTGGAGCGGACCGTGTGGCGGGTCGCCGCCCTGGACGGGACGCCCGTCACGGGCGGGCTGCTCACCCTGCAGCTGGGGGACGGCTCGTTCGCGGGCTACGCCGGCTGCCACACGGTCATGGGCACCTACACCTCGAGGGCGCACCAGCTCGGGTTCACTGACGTCCAGGCCGACACCTCGGGCTGCGGCGCCGACGCGGCACGGCTGGGGAGCGCCTTCGTCGAGGCGCTGTCCACCACCGCGGCCTACCAGGTCTCCGCCGGCGGGCTGGGCCTGATCGGGTCGGACGGCTCGCGGCTCGCCGAACTCGAACCGTTCGGCCCGGACGACGCGACCTGGTACCTGCGCGCGATGGACAACGACTCGGTCGAGGGGGAATCGGCGCCCACCCTGGTCGTGGACGGCGACCACGTCCGCGGCAGCACCGCCTGCGTCGACTTCACCGCCGACCTCACCCGCGACGGCACGACCTGGTCGGTGACGAACCGTCAGGACGTACCGGGCACGGCGATCCCCTGCCCCAGCACGGCCAGCGACCAGATGAACCGCTACTTCGACCTGCTCGAACAGGCGGACCGGGCCGAACTGGGCGTCGTCAGCCTCACGCTGACCGGGCCGGACGGGACCCTGTCCTTCGCGGTCAAGCACTGACGCCGGCGGCCCTTCGTGACGGGTCGGGGTTCGTTCCTCACCCCGACCCTCCTCAGGGAGCGGTGGTCAGGATCCCGGATCCGCTCCCGCCCGTGCGCAGCCTGCCCCGCACCGGTCCCTGAGGAGCGAGCGCCACGAAAGGCCTCCCCCACCGACCCCTGCGGAGCGAGCGCCAGCGAGCAGCCCCCCACACCGGTCCCTGAGGAGCGAGCGCCAGCGAGCAGCCCCACACCGATCCCTGAGGAGCGAGCGCCAGCGAG
>JAGQUI010000242.1 GCA_020438595.1 Propionibacteriaceae bacterium
CGCAGCGAGTTCATCCGCAGCTTCCTGAGGTTGCACAAGGGCATGCGCGTCGACGACATCAGGCGATACATCGGTGGCCGGGCGGGACGGAAGCTGCGTGCGCACCTGCTGGCGGACGCGCTGGCGCGGGTGGAGGAGCACCGCGCGGCGGGCCACCACACGGTGCTGGTGACCGGCGGTGTGGACCTGCTGGCGGAGGTGGCGGCGCCGTGGTTCGACGAGGTGGTGGCCAGCGGGCTGCACGAGCGCGACGGGGTGCTGACCGGCTACCTGGCCGCGCCGCCGGTGGTGGGCGAGGCGCGGGCGGCGTGGCTGCGCGGCTACGCGGCGTCCGGCGGCTTCGACCTGGCGCGGTCCTACGGCTACGGCGACAGCCAGGCGGACACGTCCTGGCTGCGCCTGCTCGGCAACCCGGTCGCGGTGAACCCCGACCAGCGGCTCTACGGCTACGCCCGCGCCCACCACTGGGAGGTCGTCGAGTGGCGGCGTCCATCATCAGAACGGTCCCCGAGGAGCCAGCCGGGAACGACCCCCAACTCCCCGGAACGGTCCCTGAGGAGATCCGAGGAACGAGGATCGTCACGAAGGGCCCCGGCACCCGCACCTGAAGGAGAGCACTGATGGCATTCGACGTGGACACCTACGCCGAGACGTCGGTGGGCGTCACCTGGCACGACCTCGACTTCGACACCTTCGAGACCCGGCCGCTGTCACCGGACACGCTGCGCACGCTCAGCTACATGTGCGCGGTGGAGTACCACACGGTGTGCTACCTGAGGGACCTGCTGGTGACGCCGTCCCACAAGGAGCGGGACGTGAACGCGTTCATGACGATGTGGAACCGCGAGGAGTACTGGCACGGCGAGGCGCTCGCGGCGGTGCTGGCCCGGCACGGCATCACGGTGGACTACGACGAGCTGAAGGCGGCGCGGGTGAAGCTGGAGTGGCGGGACAAGCTGGCCCCGCTGAAGCAGTCGATCCTGGGCAACATCGTGGGCGAGGACTTCGTCGCGGTGCACATGAGCTGGGGGGCGGCGAACGAGTGGAGCGCGACGGCGGCCTACCGGCGGCTCGCCCAGCTCGAGCAGCACCCTGCGCTGACGCCGCTGCTGCAGCGGATCGGGCAGCAGGAGACGCGGCACACGGCGTTCTACGCGTCGCAGGCCCGCAAGCGGCTGGAGACGTCGAAGGTGGCCCGGACGCTGACCCGGCTGGTGCTGGCGAAGGCGTGGCGTCCGGTGGGTTCGTCGATCTCGGAGCCCGAGGACATCGACCACGTGATGAAGCACCTGTTCGACGGCGACGACGGGCTGGCGGAGGTGCGCCGGCTCGACGCCAACATCGCGAAGCTGCCCGGCATGGAGGGCCTGACGATCTTCGAGACCTCACTGCGGCACCACAGCATGGACTGGCCGGAGATCGCCTGATGACGGTGAGCCCCCGCGAGAACTGACACTGAGAACGATCGATCTTGCGCGTGCGTCCAATGCCATGGCGCAGCCAGTCGAGTCACCCGCCGACTATGCTTCCCGGTCGACATGTCATGACGGCGTCGCCCCAAACAACACGGACTTCGTCCGAAGCCTCCGATCCGGAAACATAGGCCGCGAGTTGGAACCGTGCGACCCCGTCCAACGACGACTCGACCGCAATAGATCGACCCAGCGTGGTGGTTCCCAGAACCTCGGGCGCGGCGTCGTCCTTGGTGATGGCGAAGGTGACCTGAGCTGCGGTCGATGAATCATCCAACCCGACCGTCACGTCAAGGACTGAGCAGCTATTGACTGAATTCCAGACAGCTGTGCTTCGTCGACCATCGGCGGCCACTCCCATCAGGTAGCTCTGCGGGAACACTTCGCCCCCAATGCGACCGGATCCTCCTTTGAACCCGGTACAGCCGCCAGTGCACCCGCCCACTCGACCCTCCTTCTCGGTTTCTACTCGCCGCACGTCCGCCAGGTAGTACCGACCACTAGTCGATTGATCCTCATCGGAGGCTGCACTGCTAGTCGTAGGTTCTGTCGTCTCGGGCACCGACGACGGCTCCTCCGGGGCCGGAGACGTCGACGATCCATCTTCAGGAGCGGTTGATTCAGAGGTGGTGCTGGGCTCACTCATCGTCGCTGCTTCAGAGGGGTAGCCAGCCGTAGCGCTCGAGGTAGCGAATGTCTGACCAACGGCCTGCACTACGAGTGCGATCGCAATACCGGCTATCACGCCAGCGCCCACTCCCAATCCCTTGCTCACACGAGTGGATGCGATTGCCACGAACAGCCCAGCAGCGGCGCCAGCAGCGCCCGCGATCAAATACCACCAGAACGCCATGGCCGGTATTCAAGCAGAGCCCGCATATTCCAGATGGCCGTCTTGTTCAGCCGGGTTGCCAACGGACTGGTCCACCATCACTTCGAATCCAGTCGGGCGCTCGACTGCGACGGAGTTCTCAATACCCTGACTCGACGTATGGAGACGACGCGCCTCGCCCGCCTGTTCTACCCAACGACGCGCAGCCGACCCATGTGGTTCACGCCTTGCATAACCCTGCAGTACGCCACTGCTCGACCACCACTACCGACAGCTACCACCCGCTGCCGGACCCTCGTGCGGCCGTCGCCGGGCTATCGTCGGGGGCATGCAGACCTTCCACCTGGGCGAGTTCGGTGTGCGCCGGATCGGTTTCGGCGCGATGCAGCTTCCGGGACGCGGCGTGATGGGACCGCCGCGCGACCACGACGAGGCGATCCGGGTGCTGCGGCGCGCGGTGGAGCTGGGCGTCAACCACATCGACACGGCGCAGTACTACGGGCCCGACGTGGCGAACGAGCTGATCCGCGAGGCCCTGCACCCCTACCCCGACGACCTGGTGCTGGTCACGAAGGTGGGCGCGATCAGGGACGCCGCAGGCGGCTGGCCCGCAGCGCAGCGCCCGGAGGAGCTCCGGGCCGCCGTGGAGGACAACCTGCGCACGCTCGGCATCGAGCGGCTCGGCGCGGTGAACCTGCGCCGGATGGACCACGAGCCGGAGGACCCGGCGCAGCGGGTGCCGCTGGAGGACCAGCTCGCCGAACTGGTGGCGCTGCGCGAGGAGGGCAAGCTCGCCGGGGTGGGCATCTCGACGGTCGGCCTGGAGCAGGTGCGGCAGGCGATCGACCTGGCCGGCATCGTCTGCGTCCAGAACGCTTACAGTCTGCTCGACCAGAGCGACCGTCCCGTGCTGGACCTCTGTGCCGAGCGCGGCATCGCCTACGTCCCGTACTTCCCGCTGGGTTCGGCGTTCCCGCACCTGCCGAAGGTGCCGGACGATCCCGCCGTGCAGGCCGTCGCCGCACGGTTGGGCGCGACCCCGGCACAGGTGGGGCTCGCCTGGCTGCTGGCGCACCGGGAGAACATCCTGCTGATCCCCGGGACGTCGAGCGTGGCCCACCTGGAGCAGAACCTGGCCGCGGGAGAGCTGGTGCTCAGCGAGCAGGACCTCGCCGAGCTGCACCGCTGAGCGGCGGGGACGCACCTGACAAGGGCAGGCGTCGCCCCGCGGGCGCCCGTCGTGTCGCCCGTTCGGGGTCTGGCACGCACCGGCCGCGGTCGGCACGCTGGATGGCGTGCCAGTGCTGACTCCCGACGCGTCGACCGACGTCCCGACGTCCGAATCCGTTCGCTACGTCCCGCGCCACAGCGCGCAGGGCCGGGCGACGGAGTCGGGGCTGAGCGTCGTCTCCTGGTCGCACTGGGGGTTCCGCCGCCTGTACGCGTACACGGCGGAAGGCGACCAGGTCGGCTGGGTCGACCTCGACACCTGGAACCGGGTGCTCACCATGCCGGAACTGGAGGCCACGTTCGAGGCCGCGCTGCGGGAGACGGCCGGCGGTTCGGAGGAGTCCTCCTATGCGCCGCGTCGGGGTCTCGCCGACGCCGCGGACTTCCGAGCGACGGAACTCACCGTCGACGAGCCGGCCGATGAACCGTGGTGCGCAGACCCCGGGTTCACGGGCAGGCGGGCGTTCTTCGGCGAGGCCGGCGAGCCCAACGCCGGCGCTGACCGCATCACCGCACGGCGCGCCCTCTGACACGGAACCGTCGGTTCACCACCGCCGCACGCGCTGGCGATGGTTGCGCACGTTGTCGCCGTCGATGGAGGAGCGCCGGGTGCCCCGCACCTCGTCCACCTTCTGGTCGGTGCCGGTGATCGGCTTCGACTCGATCAGCGTCTCCCGCTCGAACGCGTGGGACTTGTCGGTGTTGCGGTAGTACCGGAACAGCCCCCAGTAGACGCCGACCGCACCGGCCGGGCCGAGCAGCAGGATCCACGGGGTGTCGCCGGTGGACTCGAGGATGATCAGCAGCGTCGTCATGACATCACCACCAGGAGCCACAGCACGAAGACCTCCAGGATGGTGCCGACGGTCAGTGCGGCCAGGATCAGCCGTCCCTGCGAGACCGGGATGCTGCCCATGGTCTCGCCGGTCCTGCCGTTCACCGCGATGTAGTGCACCATCGCCGTCCCGCCCTCCTCGGAGTAGAAGGAGTAGAGCCACACCGGCAGGTACATCGCCACCCAGCGGGTGCCGTGGACGGCCAGGTGCTCGGCCTCCCAGCGGACGCCGCGGTCGTAGCCGACCACCGAGCCCTCGACCTGGGAGCGGGCGATGGACAGCAACTGGTCCTCCAGGACGGGTTGCACCTGCGACACGTCCTGGTCGCGGCGCTCCGAGGTGAAGCCGACGAGGTAGTTCGCGTTCCACTGCACTGCGTTCT
>JAGQUI010000243.1 GCA_020438595.1 Propionibacteriaceae bacterium
CCAGGTGCCCGCGCTCGCCGAGGTCGTGCTGGACGTGGCGGCGCGGCTCGGGCAGGACCCCCGGCAGGCACCCGGCTGGCACGCCGCGCGACTGGCGGTGGAACGGACCTTCGGCCGCTGGCAGCTCGTGGACGCGGCCGGCTCCCCGCGCCCGGCGGACGCGCTGGTGCCGCTGCTGGCCGACCGGCTGGCCGCCCGCGGGGTGGAGGTGCGCACGGACACCGAGGTGTCGGGGATCCGGCCGGCCGAGGGCGGCGGCCACGAGCTGTGGACGAGCGCCGGCGCGGTCCGGGTCGACGCCGTGATCAGCACCGTCGACCCGTTCACGCACGCGGACCTGACCAGGGAACGGGCCGACGTCCGGATCGCGCGGCACCTTCGGCGCTCGCCGTCGGGCGGCCCGCGCTGGGCGTCCTGGCGCACCCTGCTCGACCTGCCGCCGCTGCAGCCGGCGCGGCCAGGGGTGCTGGTCGCCTCGGCCTGGTCCCCCGGCGGGCCGGACGCCTGGGCGCAACTGCTCACCGGGGCGCTGGCCGCCTACCGGACGCACGAGGACCTGACCGGCGAGGACATGCGCCCCACCAACAAGGCGTACCGGGCCGGTCCGATCAGGCGAGAACGGTGATCTCGACCTCGACGAACAGGTCCGAGGACTGCGAACCGGAGTAGACCCCCTTCAGCGGGGTCACGTCGAAGTAGTCCCGGCCCACGCCGACCTCCACATGGAAGTCGCCGGGCGCGGTGTCGTTGGTCGGGTCGAGGCCCACCCAGGCACCGTCCCAGTACTGCAGCCAGGCGTGCGACTCCCCCGTCCGGGCCTCGCCCACCTCCGCGGTGGCGTTCGGCATCACGTAGCCCGAGACGTAGCGGGCCGGGACGCCGACGCTGCGCAGGGCGCCGAGGCCGAGGTGGACCAGGTCCTGGCAGACCCCGGCCCGCGCGTCCCAGACGCTCGTGGCCCGGGTGTGCACCTCGGTCGAGCCCGGCTCGTAGGCGACCCGCTCGCGGATCCGGTGGACGATCGCGTGCACCGCGTCGGCCGGCCGCTCGTGCTCCTTCGCCGCCTCCGCGGCGAACCGGCCCAGCTCGGCGGGTGGCTCGACGTGGTCGGAGCCGGCCAGGAACTCGACCTGCTGGTCGCGGAACTGCGGCTCGGCCAGTTCCGCCCAGGTGATCCCGGGGCCGACGGCGAGCCGGTCGCCGACGTCGACGGTCGAGGTGGCGACCACGTCCATCTGGCTGTGCGGCTCGGCGATCTCGAACGCGGTCACCGGGGTGCCCCAGTAGTCGACGAAGGAGTGCGACCAGGCCATCGGCGTGATGTCCATCCGCGTGGCGAGGACGAACTGCTCGCGCGTGGCGCGCGGGGTCATCCGTGCTTCATTGTGGGACGCGCTGACCAGGCCGGCGTAGCGGTACCCGGTGTGGTGCACGACGCGTAGCTGCCGGCCCATCAGTTGCCTCCACTCCAGGTCGCAGCGGTCGCACCGCTGAAGTACCGCTGCGTGATCGCCTCGCTGACGTGGTTGCAGATCCGCTGCAGGTCCGTCATCCGTTGGGGCAGGTCCTCCAGGAGCATGCCCGGGTCGCGGTACTCCAGGGCGGCCCTTGCGGTGCCGAGCAGCCGCTGCGCCTCGTCCGAGCCGGCCCGCCGCGCCTTCTGGTCGAGTTCGACCATGGCCCCCTGGGCGGCGCGCAGGTTGTGCACGACCGAGCGCGGGAACAGCCGGTCCAGCAGCAGGAACTCGGCGGCGTCGGTGTCGGTGGTGACGCCGCCGTAGGTGCGCACGAACGCGTGGTGCGCACCGCAGCCACGCAGCACGTTGACCCAGGTGGCCTGGCTGCCCGAGATCAGGTGCGCGGTCGAGATCAGCCGGGCGGTCATGTCGATCCGCTCGATGTTGCGGCCGAGGGTGAGGAACAGCCACCCGTCGTCGTGGCTCATGGTCTGGTCGGCCGTGCCGGAGATGACCGCGCAACGCTCCCGGACCAGGCGGAAGGCCGACGCGGGCCGCATCCGCTGCAGCCGCCCGCCCTTCACCGAGTTCCAGGTGGTGTTGATCGCCTCCCACATCTCGATCGACACCGTCTCGCGGGCCCGCCGGGCCGCCTCGCGGGCGCCGCCGAGGGCCGCCGCCACCGAACTGGCCGAGCCCGGGTCGTAGCACAGGGCCCGCAGCACCTCGTTGGTGTCGGCGGACTCCCCCACCGGCACCCCCATCACCTCCAGCAGGTTCACCGCGGCGTCGTCCTGGTCGACCGTCGGGTCGTCGAGCAACAGCTGCAGGTGCACCTCGACGATCCGGGTGGTGTCCTCGGCCCGCTCCAGGTAGCGGCCGATCCAGAACAGCGACTCGGCGATCCGGCTCAGCACGGCGCACCGCCGATCCGCGTCTGCTGCTGTTGCTGCGCCTGCTGCTGCTGCACCTTCTCCTCGCCGAGTTCGCCCTGCGGGACGCCGGTCAGCGCCTCCCGGGGACGGCGGCGCCGGCGGTGTCCGCGGACGCCCTCGGGAGCCAGCACCCAGGTGTCCTTGGAACCGCCGCCCTGGCTGGAGTTCACGATCAGTTCGCCCTCGGGCAGCGCCACCCGGGTCAACCCGCCGGGCAGCACGTACACGTCGTCGCCGGAGTTCACCGCGAACGGACGCAGGTCGACGTGCCGCGGCGCCATCGTGCCGTCGATCATCGTCGGCACGGTGGACAACTGCACCACCGGCTGCGCGATCCAGCCGCGCGGGTCCTTCAGGATCCGGGCGCGCAGCGCGTCCAGCTGCTTCGCGTTGGCGCGGGGGCCGATCACGATGCCCTTGCCGCCGGAGCCGTCCACGGGCTTCAGGACGAGCTCGTCGAGCCGGTCGAGCACCTCCTCGCGGTGCTGGTCGTCCTCGAGCCGCCAGGTGTCGACGCTGGCCAACTTCGGCTCCTCGCCCAGGTAGTACCGGATCAGGTCGGGGATGTAGGTGTAGACGAGCTTGTCGTCGGCCACCCCGTTGCCGACCATGTTGGCGATGGTCACGTTGCCGGCACGGGCCGCGGTGATCAGGCCGGCGCAGCCCAGCATCGAGTCGGAGCGGAACTGGGCCGGGTCGAGGAACTCGTCGTCCACCCGCCGGTAGATCACGTGCACGGGCCGCAGGCCCTGCGTGGTGCGCACCGAGACCCGGCCGTTGTGACAGACCAGGTCGCGCCCCTCGACCAGCTCCACGCCCATCATCCGGGCGAGCAGCGCGTGCTCGAAGTAGGCGGAGTTGTAGACGCCGGGCGTGAGCACGACCACGGTCGGGTCGGTGACGCCGCTCGGTGCGGCGGCACGCAGGGCGGCGAGCAACTGCAGCGGGTAGCCCTCGACCGGACGGATCCGGTGCCGGGCGGTCACCTCCGGCAACGCGGAGAACATCGCCCGGCGGTTGGTCATCACGTACGAGACGCCGGAGGGGACGCGGACGTTGTCCTCCAGCACCCGGAACCGGCCCACCTCGTCGCGGACGAGGTCGATGCCGGCCACGTGGCAGCGCACCCGGTTCGGCATCCGGATCCCGGCCACCACCCGGTGGTAGTGCGGGGAGGTGACCACGACGCGGCGCGGGATCACCCGGTCGCGGAACGCCCGGCCCTCCCCGTAGATGTCGGAGAGGAACGCCTCCAGGGCCCGGACCCGCTGGGCCACACCGGCCTCCACCTCGGCCCACTCCTCGGCGAGGATGACGCGCGGCACGATGTCCAGCGGGAACGGCCGTTCCTCGCCGCCGATGTCGAAGGTGACACCCTGGTCGAGGTAGGTCGATTTCAGGTACTCGGCGCGGGAGCGGACCTCGTCGGAATCCAGCTTGGCGAGCTGGCGCAGGACCGAGCCGTACGCCACCCGCACACCCTCGGCACCCACCACCTCGTCGAAGGCCTTCGGGGTGCCGGCGTAATCGCGAAACAGCAGGCTCACCCTGCCACCCTAGGCCGGGAGTGTTTCACGAAGGTATCCCCTGTCGTTTCAGCGAGATGTCGAAACGCGCTCGTTACGCGCCCCGGCGAGGCTTGTGGCGCTCCTTCTTGCGCGGGCCGCGCTCGTCCTGGCGGCGCAGCTCGATCAGCTTCCCCGAGATCCGGGTCTCGGCGAGCCTCGCCCACGCGCCGGCCGGGAGTTGGGCCGGCAGCTCGACCAGGGAGTGGTCGACGCGGATGTCGATGTGGCCGAAGTCGTCGCGGCCGAGGCCGCCCTCGTTGGCGAGCGCCCCCACGATCTGGCGGGGCTGGACGCGGTGCCGTCGACCGACGCTGATCCGGTAGGTGGCCAGCTCCTGCGCCGGGCGCCGGCGTCCGGCCTCCTCCCGGCGGCCCTTCCCGCCGGCGCGCCCCGGCGCTGCGGGTTCGGGTTCGGCCTCCGGCTCGAGCAGCAGGGGCGTGTCGCCCTGCAGCACGATGGCCAGCGCGGCGGCGACGTCCACCTCGGCCACCTCGTGCTCGCGCACGTAGTGCGAGACGACGTCGCGGAAGAAGTCGACCGACTCCGAGCCGAGGGCTGCGGTGATCGCGTCGTCGAACTTGCCCAGCCGGGTGCTGTTCACGTCGTCGACGGTGGGCAGGGCCATCGCGGTGACCTCCTGCCGGGTGGCCTTCTCGATCGCGCGCAGCAGCCGGAACTCCTTGGGGGTGACGAACGAGATCGCCTCGCCGCTGCGTCCCGCCCGGCCGGTGCGGCCGATCCGGTGTACGTAGGACTCGGTATCGGTCGGGATGTCGTAGTTCACCAC
>JAGQUI010000244.1 GCA_020438595.1 Propionibacteriaceae bacterium
TCGCTGTCGGTGGGGCTGGGGGTGAACCCGCACACCCTGGAGACCAGCGTCTACGACCTGCTGCTGAACAAGCACACCGCCGCGGATGACGTGATCACGCCGACCGTGGTGGACGGGATGGACCTGCTCCCGTCCAACATCGACCTGTCCGCGGCCGAGGTGCAGCTCGTCTCCGAGGTGGCCCGCGAGCAGACCCTGCGCCGGGTGCTGACCCGGGTGCGGCACAGCTACGACGTGATCCTGATCGACTGCGCACCGTCGCTCGGCCTGCTCACCGTGAACGCGCTGACCGCGTCCGACAAGGTGATCATGCCCCTGGAGTGCGAGTTCTTCGCCCTGCGCGGCATCGCGCTGCTCACCGACACCATCGACAAGGTGCAGGACCGGCTGAACCCCGAACTCGAGGTGCTCGGCATTCTCGGCACCATGTTCGACGCCCGCACGCTGCACAGCCGCGAGGTGCTGGAACGCGTCGTGCAGGCGTTCGGCGACACGGTGTTCCACACCGTGATCCGGCGCACGATCAAGTTCCCCGAGACCACGGTGGCCGGTGAGCCGATCACCACCTACGCCTCGTCGTCGCCGGGGGCCTCCGCCTACCGCATGCTCGCCAGGGAGGTGCTCGCCCGATGCCCCGGCGTGTAGGACTGCCGGGTGCCTCGGAGCTGTTCCGGCCCACGTCGGTTCCCGAGGCCGTCGCGCCGGCACCGGTCCCGCCCGCGTCCCCGGTCGAGGAGGCCCCGACCCCGCAGGGCTCGGGACGGGTCCGGCACGAGGAGAAGATCACCGTCTACGTGAGCAGCGACGAGCTGCTCGCGCTCGAACAGGCCCGGCTCACGCTGCGCGCCCAGCACGGTGTCGCGGTCGACCGCGGCCGGATCGTCCGCACCGCGATCGGGCTGGCCATGGCCGACCTCGCCGCGCGCGGGGGTGATTCCGACCTGGTTCGCGGCCTCGGCGCACCGTGAGCCTGCTGTCGGCGCAGGAGGAGTTCACCGTCCACCTGACCAACTTCTCCGGCCCGTTCGACCTGCTGCTGCAACTGATCTCCCGGCACAAGCTGGATGTCACCGAGGTCGCGCTCTCCCAGGTCACCGACGAGTTCGTGGCGCACATCCGGCAGATGCAGGCCAGCCAGGGCACGGGCGCCTGGGACCTCGACCAGACCAGCTCGTTCATCGTCGTCGCCGCCACCCTGCTCGACCTGAAGGCGGCCCGGCTGCTGCCGCAGGGCGAGGTGGAGGACGCCGACGACCTGGCCCTGCTCGAGGCCCGCGACCTGCTGTTCGCGCGGCTGCTGCAGTACCGCGCGTTCAAGATCGTCAGCGGCTGGATCTCCGCGACCCTGACGGCGCAGGCGCGGCGGCACCCGCGTCCGGGCGGTCTGGAGGAGCGGTTCGCCGGCCTGCTGCCCGAAGTGGAGCTGGACGGGTTCGCCGACGTGATCGCCGTCCTGGCCGGGCGCGCGCTCACGCCCAAGGACCCGCCCCTGGTCGCCCTGGAGCACCTGCACGCGCCACTGGTGAGCGTCCGCGAGCAGGCCGAGGAGATCGTCCGCCGGCTGCACGAGCACCAGACCCTGACGTTCCGCGCGCTGGTCGCCGACGCCGCCGACCGCCTCGTTGTGGTGGCCCGCTTCCTCGCCCTGCTGGAACTGTTCCGCGAGAAGGCGGTCGGCTTCGAGCAGCTCACGCCGCTGGGCGAGCTGACCGTCCGCTGGCTCGGCACCGAGGTGGACGCCGAGCGGATCGGCGCAGAATTCGACGAGACCACGCCCCCCGACGACACGACCACGACCCCCAGCGAGGAGACCACCGAATGAGCACGTTCGCCGGAGCCGTCGAGGCGCTGCTGCTGATGGCCACCGAGCCGATCCCGGCCGCCGACCTCGCCGAGGCCGTGGACGTCCCGGTCGCCGAGGTGGAGGAGTGCCTGGCCGGGCTCGCCGCGTTCTACGACGAGACCGGACGGGGCTTCGAACTGCGCCGGGTCGGCACCGGCTGGCGGTACTACACCCGGGAGGAGCACGCCGACGTGATCGGACGCTGGCTGCTGGAGGGCCAGCGCGGCACGCTCAGCCAGGCCGCCCTGGAGACGCTGGCAGTGGTCGCGTACCTGCAGCCGATCTCGCGGGGCCGGGTGTCCGCCGTCCGTGGCGTGAACGTGGACGGGGTGATGCGCACGCTCGCCACCCGCGACCTGATCGAGGAGGTCGGCAGGGACGAGGAGACGGGCGCGCGGCTGTTCGCCACCACCGGCTACTTCCTGGAGCGGATGGGCCTGACCAGCCTCGACCAGCTGCCGGCGCTGGCCCCGCACCTGCCGGACGCGTCCGCGCTCGAGGCGGAACTCGCTGGCCTGGCCGGGCACGGCACCGACGAGCCGCTGCCGATGGGGCACAACCCTGTCGCCGACCCGGGTGAGCCCCCGGCGGATGGGGTCCCGGAGGCGGCCGGGGTCGGGGAGGACCTTCCGTGAGCGAGCCCGAGGGCGTCCGCCTGCAGAAGGTGCTCGCGCAGGCCGGGGTGGCGTCCCGCCGGGCGGCGGAGGACCTGATCGCCCGTGGCCGCGTCGAGGTGAACGGCGAGGTGGTGCGCGCCCAGGGCGTGCGGGTCGACCCGGCGTCCGACACCATCCGGGTGGACGGCCGGCGGATCCCCCCGCAGCGTCCGCACGCGTACGTGGTGCTGAACAAGCCGCGCGGGGTGGTCTCCACGATGGAGGACCCGCACGGCCGGCCCACCGTGGCCGACTACCTGGGCACGCGCGGCCGGCTGTTCCACGTCGGGCGTCTCGACGCCGACACCGAAGGCCTGCTGCTGCTGACCAACGACGGCGACTTCGCCCAGCGGATGGCGCACCCGTCGTTCGAGGTGCCCAAGACCTACGTCGCCGAGGTGACCGGCGTCGTCACCGAGGCCACCCTGAAGCGGCTGCGGGCGGGCGTCACGCTGGAGGACGGCCCCGTCCAGGTCGACCAGGCGAAGCTGATCCAGCGGGTGGGCGAGCGCAGCCTGGTCCGGGTCACGCTGCACTCGGGCCGGAACCGGATCGTGCGGCGCCTGTTCGACGCGGTCGGCCACCCGGTGCGCAAGCTCTCCCGGATCGCGATCGGGCCGGTGCGGCTCGGAGACCTGAAGCCCGGTGCCGTCCGCGACCTCACCCGCGAGGAACTGGGCGCCCTGCTCGACCTGATGAAGCTGTAGCGGGCATGGACCGCGTGCTGGGCGTCGAGACCGAGTACGGGCTGAGCGCCCGGTCGGACGGACGCCGGCTGAGCGCGCCGGAGGCGGCCGAACTGCTGTTCCGTCCGGTGGTGGCCGAGTACCGGTCGGCGAACGCGTTCCTGGCCAACGGCGGCCGGTTCTACCTCGATGTGGGGGCGCACCCCGAGTACGCCACCCCCGAGTGCCGCACCGCCCGCGACCTGCTGGTCGCCGAGCGCGCCGGGGACGAACTGGTCGCGGGGCTCGCGCAGCGCGCGTCCGCACTGGCCGCGGAGACCGGGACGGGGGTGAGCTTCCGGCTGTTCAAGAACAACACCGACAGCTTCGGCAACTCCTACGGCTGCCACGAGAACTACCTGGTCGGCCGGGACCTCGACCTCGAGGCCGCGGTGGCCCTGCTGACCACGTTCCTGGTCACCCGGCAGGTGCTCTGCGGGGCCGGACGCTGGCACCGCGGCGAGTTCACGATCAGCCAGCGCGCCGATCACCTGCACGCGGAGCTGTCCGCCCTGACCACCCGCGCCCGCCCGTTGGTGAACACCCGGGACGAGCCGCTGGCGGATCCCGCGCGCTTCCGCCGCCTGCACGTGCTGGCGGGCGACTCGAACCTCGCCGAGCCGTCGGCGTGGCTGAAGGTCGGCACGACCCTCGCCGTGCTCGACCTGCTCGACCGTCCGGGGGGACCGCATCCGGGCTTGGCCGCACTGCAGCTCGCCGATCCGGCCGGAGCCCTGCGGCGGGTGGCCCGCGACCCCCTCGCCCCGCTGGAGCTCGCGGACGGGCGCAGCCGGACCGCCGTGGACCTGCAGCGCGAGCACCTCGACCTCGCCGCCGGGCACGCCGAACCCGGCCTGGCCGCGCTTTGGGCCCGGGTGCTGGACGCCCTCGCGGGCGGCGAGCCCGGGCGGGTCGCCACCGAGGTCGAATGGGTGGCCAAACGGCGCCTGCTGCAGGAGTTCCGGGAGCGGCACCGGCTGGACCCCGACGACCCGCGCCTCGCCCAGCTCGACCTCGCCTTCCACGAACTCGGCGGGCTCTTCCGGGTGCTGGAGGAGTCCGGTGCGGTGCGGCGCGTCACCGACCGGGGCGAGGTCGAGCAGGCGCTGGCGCGACCGCCCGCCGGGACGCGGGCGAGCGCCCGATCCCGCTTCATCGAGGCCGCCCGGGCGCACCGCCTGCGCTACGGCGTGGACTGGCAGTCGTGCACGGTGCGCGACCTGCCGGGCCCCGACGGCAGACCGGCCGACCGGACGGTGCCGCTGCCCGACCCGCTGGCCGAGGCGTCTGCCGAGCTGGACGACCTGATCGCCGGCCTGGGCGGCCCTTCGTGACGCTTCCGGGTTCGTTCCTTACCCGGAAGCTCCTCAGGGAGCGGTGGGGGAGTCCGTCCCTTCGTCACCGTGAGCGCGGCGGCTTCCCCTCCCCGGTCCCTGAGGAGCGAGCGCGGCGGCTTCCCCTCCCCGGTCCCTGAGGAGCGAG
>JAGQUI010000245.1 GCA_020438595.1 Propionibacteriaceae bacterium
TAGGCGCGCCACAGCTCCCAGGGCACGATCGTGGCAGCGTCCCCCCAGCCGGCGGAGCCGGCCGAGGCGTCCTCGAACACGATGCCGGAGGGCCGGTCGCCTGCCGGATTGGGGATGATCGTTGGCACTCTGCCATCCGCCCATTGGTCGGCGGCCAGGTCGGCCAGCCAGCGGCGGGAGAACGCGCGCACGTCGTACATCAGGGCAGCTGTGGCAACGAAGATCTGCCAGTCGCCGGTGAAGCCGGAGCGTTCGCGCTGCGGGCAGTCGGTCGGCACGGCGCAGATGTTGTCGCGAAGGCTCCAGCGCACCACCTCGTGCAGACGGGCCAGCCGTTCGTCGGAACAGTCGAACTCCCCAGTCCGCGGCAGGTCTGAGTGCACGACCACGGCCCGGCTGCCCGACAGGTCGAGCCCGTCGGGGGCCGCGTCGACCTGGACGTAACGGAACCCATGCGTGGTGTGGCGAGGTTCGAAGCATTCTCCGGGGCGTCCGGCCGAGATCACCTCGTCCACTTGGCCGGCGGGCAGTTGTTGTCGGGTGGCGAAGTTGAAGCCCCGGAGGTGCTCGGTGGTCACCAGACCGGCCGAGTCGATCGCCTCACCGTGGGTCAGCACGAGGTGGGTGCCTGCGGGGCCGAGTTGGTCCAGCCGGACCCAACCGTTGATGTTCTGGCCGAAGTCGACCACAACTGTGCCTGGCCGTGGACGGGTGATCGTCCGGGGCGTCAACTCCTCGATGCGTCGTACGGGAGGAGCCGACGGTGCTACCAGCCGTTCCCGGTCGGCGCACATCTCGTCGGTGTGCAGCCGTACCGCAGTCCAGGAGCCGTCGTCTGCGCCGGTGAACCAGCCTGCATCCAGCTTCCTGAGGTCCGCCGCCTGCCCGTCCATCAGGTCGGCCCGCCAGATGTGGGACGGACGCGACTGCCATTGGGGACCGGTGTCGACGACGGACCGCCCGGAGGCGTCAGTGATCGCGAGCAGCACGCCGGTGTGGGAACCGAAGCCTTCGCCGCGACGCTCGAAGCCGTGCCGACCACGGAACCATCCGTCCGACACCACCACGACCACCGTGTTGCTGCCCTCGGAGACCAGCTCGGACACGTCGTAGCTTTGAACCTCCAGCCGCTTCCGGTAGGAGGAGAAGCCGGGGGTGAGCTCGAGATCGCCCACCCGTACGCCGTTGATGAAGGCCTCATACAGAGCGTGGGCGGTCGCGTGAAGCCGCAAGCCGGTCGTGCCCGCCGCAACGGTGAAGCTGCAGCGCAGCAGGTACGCGGGCCGCTGTCCCAACGCTCCGGCCGTCTCCTGCGGGCCGATCCATTGCGCTGAGCAGAGGGCATCGCGGAGGGCCGCATCGGTCGTCGGCTGCTCCGATGACGTGTCAGCAGACTCGGCGATCAGTGAAGGGGCGAGCATCCAGGTTCCTTCCTCAGCGGTGAGGCGACTGATCTAGTTTCTACCAGATGTTAGGTAACTCTTGTCAAGCTGGTTGGCAAGTGGCTACCTTATTGCACACGGCCGTACCGGGCCGTGTAAGCAAAGGAGCTTGAAACGTGACTGCCACGCCTTCCTCTTCGCTCGGCGCCGAGTCCGAGCCCGTCAGCCCAGAGGCTGACGTCCAGCCCGGCTTCCGCAACCCCGGCGCCGGGATCGTCACGGCGATCGGCGCCGCCTCGATCTCGTTGATGGCTGCGCTGCTGTCGGTCGGGATCCTGACGATGCCGCTCAAGGCGACCGAGATCGACGCCGCGGGCTCGACCACGATCATTGCCTTGGCCAACCTGGCCGCCGGCGTGATCGCCCTGCTACTCAATCCCGTGATGGGTCGGTTGAGCGACCGGACCCTCGGCCGGTTCGGTCGTCGCCGCCCCTACATCCTGGTCGGCTCACTCCTCATCGCCCTCGGCGCCTTCTGCGTCCTCCAGGCCACCAGCGTCGCCCTCGTGGCCCTCGGCTGGGCGGTCATGACGATCGGACAGATCGCCGCACAGGCTGGCACGTTCGCACTCGTCCCCGACCAGTTCGCACCGGAGCGTCGCGGTGTCGTCTCCGGCATCATCGGGGTCGCCGGCAGCGCCGGAGCCATCGTCGGGCTCTTCATTGGCTCCCTGCTGTCGCCCAACCTCTCCCTGATGATCATGGTGCCCGCCGCCCTCGCGGTGCTCTGCAATCTGGTGCTCGCCGTCATCGCCAAGGACGACCCGATTCGCCCTGAGGACCGGCCCGCCCTGCGGCTGCGGGAGGCGTTCGGGACGTTCTGGGTCAGCCCCCGGCAGTTCCCCGACTTCGCGCTCGCGTTCGGTAGCCGGTTCGCCGTGTTCTGGGCCATCGCCGCCGTGAACGCCTATCAGGCGGTCTACCTGATCATGGGTCTGCACATCGCCCCCCAGGACATCGCCGGCAAGATGTTCATCGCCAACCTCATCTCCGGTGTGCTGGCGATCGTGTTCGCCACCGTCCTCGGCAAGGTGTCGGACAAGGTCGGCCGTCGCAAGCCCTTCGTGATCATCTCCGCCGTCGTCTTCGCGGTCGGGCTCGCCCTGATCGCCACCGCCGGGTCCTTCGAGATGTTCCTCGTCGGTGTGGCCATCATGGGTATTGGCATGGGCGTCTACCTCGCCGTCGACTTCGCACTTATCACCCAGGTACTGCCGGATCCGAAGAACCCGGCCAAGGACATCGGCATCATGAACCTTGCCAGCTCACTGCCCAACATCGTCGTGCCCGCAGCAGCACCGCTCCTGCTCGCGATCGGCGCCAGCGCTGCATCACCGGCCAACTTCGGCCTCTTCTTCGGGGTCGCGGCCGTCGCCGGCGCAATCGGCGCCGCCCTGATCGTCCCGATCAGGCGCGTCCGCTGAACACGGTGGAGGAGGACCCGCAACGGGCCCTCCTCCACCACCCAATAGAGTGAGGGGCCGAAGGAGGACAAGCCCGATGCCGCTCACCGACGACGTGCCCGTCAAACGCAAGGTGAACCGTCAGGAGAAGGCCAGCGCACGCCGCCGCGAGCAGATCCTCGACGCCGCCGTCGCCGCATTCACCCACAATGGATTCAATGGCACCTCGATCCGCGACATCGCAACGCGTGCCGGCATGTCCCACACCGGAGTGCTGCACCACTTCCCCGACAAGAGCGCCCTGCTGGAAGCCGTGCTCGACCGACGCCTCGCCCGAGGCCTTGGATCCGCCGGTGCGGAACTGGACCCACACGACGGCATCACCCTGCTCAACGGGTTGATCGACCTCGTCAAACACGACATGAGCGATCCGGCAGACCTCCGGATGTACCGGATCCTCTCCTCCGAAGCCCTCTCCCCTACCCACCCCGCCTACGGCTACTTCCGCCGCTGGTACGCCCAGGTGCGCGCGTGGGCGACCACGGGACTCGAAGACCTCGAACGTCGCGGCCTTTACGCCCAACCCGGACTCCCGCTGGCCGACGCCGCAGCCCAGATCGCCGGCATGCGAGACGGGCTCGACCCTCAATGGCTCCTCGACCCGGACTCCATCGACCTCGTGGCGGTCGTCCGCTCCCAACTCCAGCTCTACACCACCGCCGATCTCTCGGCACCGCCAAAGCTGCGCAGGGCGACGACCTCAAACCCGATTCGGGGACGGTGAGGCCAAACCGGGTCGGGTGCAGGAGCTGCTCGGCGGCTCTGCAGGAATGCGAGGTACACCCCGGACGGAGCAGACGCCAGAGCCCTTCGGGTAAGTCTGTCGGCGCCAATCGACCACTGAGCGATTTCGTTGAAAGGTGGTCACTCGGCGGCGACGCTGGCCAGTCTTGGAGCGGCATCGACAGCAGCGATTGCCCGATCAGTTCACCCGCAGCCTCTGCGCACGGCGAAACCCAACCAAGCGAGGCAGTCGTGCTGTTCTTCCAGGACATCCTGCGACGCAGCATCACGGCCACCTCGGTCGAGGCGACCTCGCGCCAGGTCACCATCCGCCCCGGCGATCCCGAGCAGACCGAAGCGCTCACCGGCGGCGTCGAGCTCGCGGTGAGTTCGCTGCTGTCGCCGGACTACCTCGCCGAATGGGGACCCGTGGGCACTCCCCTCGAGGCACCCACGCTTCTCGATCGCGCACGCCAGCTCTGACTGCGTCTGGGGCCATCCCACTGGGGCCGCATCAGGGCGCTGCCGGATAGAGCCGGCCAAGAGCTGGAGGAGTAGCAGTCGACACCGTTGACGAGATGCCGTCGCGATGTTACCGTTGTAACGTTTCAATGAATCGATTCAAGGACTCAGACCATGGGAACCACTTCTTATCCCGAGACCGTCGCCGAAGTCATCGAGAGCATCGGTGCGGCCGGGCGACGGCTGAACGACATCGACGCTGTCGAGGCGGGTGCGGGGAACATCTCCGCGTGCTTCAACTGGCCGGTCGATCTGGACGACTTCTTCAACGTCTCCCGCGAGATCGAGGTGCCGTACGAGGCGCCCAGCCTGGCCGGCTACACCGTCCTGGTCACCGGGTCGGGGTGCCGGCTGCGCCAGGTCGGGAACAACCCGCGCAACAACCTCGGCGCGGTCGTCGTGCACCCGGGCGGCACGACCGGCACGCTGCACTACCGGAAGAAGGGCAACTTCGATCGGCCGACGTCGGAGTTCAACTCCCATCTGGCGGTGCACGAGG
>JAGQUI010000246.1 GCA_020438595.1 Propionibacteriaceae bacterium
GTAGGAGCCGGCCTCGCCCTGGGTCACGAAGACCTCGGACGCGCCCAGGTCCCGCGCCCACCCGATCAGGTCGTTGACCTCGTCCGGGGACAGCCCTGGACGGGAGAAGGTGGCGTAGGTGACCTGGGGCAGGAGCCGTTCACAGTAGTCGCGCGGCTTGATCGAGAAATCGAAGCTCACCGGTGCGATCGCGGCCAGCTCAGCCACGTGTTCGTCGAGGAACGACGAGTCGCCGGTATGTATGACGTCCGCGCCAGCCATGAAGGCGTAGTCCTCGGGAGTCGGTGTGAATGCGACCACTCCGTTCGAGGACCCCCGAAAGACCCGGTCGCCTCGAATGGTCTCGATCGTTGCATATCCGCTGGTGCCGACAGCTCGGCGAATTCGACTGATATCGACACCTTCGGCCTCGAGGGCAGCGATCATCACGTCCCCTGCCCAGTCGGTGCCGAATTGCCCAATGTAGCTGGACTCCGCACCGAGCCGATGAGTATAGACCGCCACATTCAGTGCGTTCCCGCCGGGATGCACCATTTGTCGATCCAGATACCAGTCGAGACAATTGTCACCGATGGCTACGACCTTCATGACTGACGCCTCCGCGCGATCAGTAGATCGTGCGGAACATGTAGCGCCGCTGGTCGAGGTTGTGCCCGCGCACCGCCTCGTAGTGCTTGGCCAGCCGCCCGATCACCTTGGGCAGGATCAGCGGGGAGACGATGGCCCGGCCCTCGGCGGTCATGCCGGGCAGGTCGAAGTCACGCACGTCCAGGTAGTGCGCCCGCTTGGTGTAGGTGTCGAGGAAGCGCTGCGCGCGCTCGGCGATCGGACGCGAGGGGTCCTCACCCAGCAGCAGGACGACCGGAGTGTCTTCCTGGACCACCTCGAAGGCTCCCTGGAAGAACTCGCCGGCGTTGAACGAGACGGCGTGCTTCCACTGCATCTCCTGCAAGTAGCACATCGCCAGCCCGTACGCCCAGCCATGGGAGGGGCCGGAACCCAGCACATAGGTGATGGGCTCGTCCTTCAGTGCGACGGCGATGTCGTGCACGTGCTGCTCCTGGCCTTCCACCGCAGCCCGGAATGCCGCAGGCAGTGCGGCGAACGCCGCCCGGACGGCGGCATAGTCGAGCTCGACACCGAGCGCCTCGCACAGTGCGTACGCGGCCATGAGCTCCAGAATGTCCGACCCTCCCTCGATGGCAAGGGTGGCCGCTTCGGCGAGCGGGCTGTGGGCACGGCACGCGGCGAAGACGGTCGCGCCGGCCTCCCTGGCGTACCGGGCGGCGGCCACCGTCTCCTTGGTCGTGCCGGTGTAGGAGGCGATGATCACAAGCGAACCGGGCCCGAGGGGACGCGGGCGACCGTAGTTGAGCTCGTCGCTCTGGATCTGGAACACCGGGATGTCGACCATGCGGTGCAACAGGTAGAAGGCGGGGAATGACGCGATCAGCGAGCCACCGGCCCCCACGAGGTAGACGTTCTTCAGACCGTTGCGGACACACTCGTCCACAAACTCTCGGACACTGTCGTAGTAACCGACAGTCTTCTCGAGATTGGCTTCGAGGTCTGCCTCGATCGGCGACAGCGGCAACGTTTCGACGGCCATGACTTGAGTGACTCCTTTTCTGTTCATGCAGACGTAGAGGTACCCGGGCACAACTTCGTACGGCAGGCAACGATCAACCCATCGCGACCCACGCTGGCCGTAGTACTGGCTTCATGCTCGGATTTGCGCACGTGCTCAATCCCTCTGTTGAGCACGTTCTCACTCGCGCAGGCCAGATGTCAACACCGTTCGCCAATTTGTTTCAAGAACGTGATGTCGCGGGCCCACGATCCTCGGTTATGCTGCCCGTCGTGCAAGCATCTGTCCCCGCCCAGGGAAGCTCGATCTTCGACGTCGCCCGAGAAGCCGGCGTGTCTCGAGCCACCGCGGCACGCGCCCTCGGCGGCTACGGCTCGGTGAGCGAGGAGGCCCGGCGTCGGGTGGAGGCGGCAGCGGCGAAGCTTGGCTACTCGGTGAACTCCGTGGCCCGCTCGATGGTGACCGGACAGACCATGACGCTGGGCGCATTGATCGCCGACGTCTCAAACCCCTTCTTCGCCCGGGTGATCCGCGGTTTCACCGACGGCGCCCGCAGTGCGGGCTACGACGTCGTCCTGGTCAACACCGACGAGACCGTCGACTCCGAGATCCACGGGCTGAAGGTGCTCACCGAGAAGCGGGTGGACGGCATCCTGGTGGCGCCCGCGAGCGAAGAGGCGAGCGAGCACCTCGCATCCGCGGTCGACCATGGCCAGGCCCTGGTCCAGGTCGACCGGTTCGTGCCCGGTCTCGACACCGATGTCGTTGTGGTCAACAACTACGAGTCCGGCTACCAGGCCGTGAAGCGTGTCATCGCGATCGGGCACACCCGGATCGCGGCGCCACTCCAGCGAACCAGGGGCCATGATGGGCACGCCAACCTCATCTCGTCGATGCTCGAGCGGCACCAGGGCTACCGGGACGCGATGGCCGAAGCCGGGCTCACCGTGCCGTCGGCCTACACCCCCCCGGCACACGGCCGATCCGAGGTACGGACGGCCGTCGCGGGGATGCTCAACAGCGCCGACCGGCCGACAGCGGTCTTCGGGCTTGACGACAGCTTCACCCTGGGCATCATCGACGCCGTGTACGGCTGCGACCTGGTGGTACCCGACCAGGTGTCGATCTTCGGCTTCGACGACACCGAGTGGACGACGGTGGTGCGCCCGCCGCTGTCGGTCATCGCCCAGCCCGCCTACGACCTCGGCACCTGTGCCGCGCAGGCCCTGCTGCACCGCATCCATGCTCCCGACGCCCCCCGCCAGACGCACGTGCTCCCCACCACCTGGATCGAGCGCGGCTCGATTCGCGATCTCACCCGGACGGGCTGAGTCGGCGGGATCGCCGCAGCGATCCCGCCTCCCGGCAGTGCGCTCAGTACTCCATCCGCTTGTAGTACCGGCGGGTGGTCAGCGGATGCCCGGTCAGTGCCTCCACATGCACGCTCAGCCGCTCCAGCACCGTCGCCAGGACGATCGGCGAGACCAGGGCGCGGGTGGTCGCTCCGATTCCGGCCAACTCAAACTCCGCGGTATCGATGACGAAGAGATCGCCGCCGGTTCCCGGCACGAAAGCCTTCACCCTCTCGGCCAGCGGACGACTCGCGTCCTCGCCGGTGAGCAGCACCACCGCCACGTCCTTCTCCACGAGCTCGAAGGTGCCGTGGAAGAAGTCCGAGGCATGGATCGGGCGCGTCCAGATCCACTGCATCTCCTCCAGGATGCACATCGCGAAGTACCAGGCCTCGTACCAGGCGCCGCCGGCCCCGGTGAACATCAGCGGGCGGTCCCGGCCGACCAGGGCCGCGGCCAACTCCTGGGCCCGCGGCTCGAACTCCTGCTTCGCCGCAACCAGCGCCGACGGCAGCAACGCCAGATCGGTGAGGATCTCGTCCAGCCCGGACAACTCACCGCGCGCCTCCATCAGCGCCAGGGCCAGCACGAGGGTCTGGATCAGGTAGGTCTCGCTGGAGGTGTCGTCTGCCGCCGGAGTGGCAATGTTGATGTCCGACAAGGTGGCCAGCGGCGTTTCGGGCGTGCCGGTGAAGGTCAGCACGTGGGCGCCCCTGGCCTGCGCCGCCTTCATCATCGCGACCGCTTCCTTGGTGGTGCCCGAGACCGAGCAGAGCACGACCAGCGACCGCGGCCCGAGGTTCGCGTTCTCCGTGGCGGCGAGTTCTGCCGCGCGTTCGATGAAGACCGGGAGCGACGAGCGCTGCTGCAGCAGCCTGGCCGCCGGGTAGGTGAGCAACGCGACCCCGCCCGCACTGGCGAAGAAGACGTTGTCGAGTCCTCGGGCGACCTCGGTGGCGGCGGTTCGGCGGATCGCGGCGGACTGAGCGACGGCGAGACGCTGGGTGTCGAAGTGGTGCTGGGGGTCGATGTTGAACATGTGGCTCCTCTTGTCGGACAACTCTAGGTGTTGTCCTACCATAGGGCAGGCGTGGGCGTGCGGAAACCCCGGAAATCCCTCCGGAACCGACAGGGGACGGAGGTCAGCTCGTCCGCAGAACGTTGAAGCCGATCAGGTCCCCGCGGTGGTAATCCCGTGAGTACAGCGTCGGCTCCCCCTCAGTCGTGAACGAGGTCTCTTCGATCAGGAGCCACGGGTCGAAACCACCTAGCTGGTACTGCTCTGCGATGCTCTTGGGGAGGCTGGACGCGGTGATCCGGGCCATCGAGGAGGTCAGCTCGTGCCCGTGCGCCGCGAGCGCAGCGGTGAGGGACGCCGACCAGTCGCGATGACGAATCGGGCCGGGCAGGGCAGCCCGAGGCATGACGTTCCGGGAGAAGACCAGCGGTTCGTCGTCGGCGAGGCGCAACCGGGTCAGCTCGATGATCGGCACGCCCTCCTTCAGGCCCAGCAGCTCAGCCGGCCGGCCGGACGCCGTCACTTCCGTGACCTCCAGAACGACGGTCGTGACCCGGAACCCGAGCTCCTCCAGCATGGAGGAGGTGGATTCGTACCGCGAGATCGGTCGCTCCACGCTCAGCGATCCGGCGGATGAGACAAACCGCCCCTTGCCGCGGACCGAGTAAAGGAGCCCGT
>JAGQUI010000247.1 GCA_020438595.1 Propionibacteriaceae bacterium
GTACCCCGAAGTTGCGCACGCGCCGGCTGGCGGTGCCGGCGCCGCGCAGCTCGTCCGGCACGTCCGCGGCGGGCAGGTGGGTCACCGGCAGGACCCCGCGGGCCGTGGCCGAGCAGAGCGCGTAGCGGCCCCCCGCGGTGCTGGTCAGCGTGAAGGTCGCATCGCGGGGGACGTAGAGCACGTCGGTGGGGCCGCTGAACACGTCCGTCCGTCCGGCGAGTTCGTAGGCCTGCTCCCCCACCGCGACGCTCGCGCCGCCCGAGAGCGGTACGACGATGTACTCCAGGTCACCGGTGGAGACGGTGCGCGACTCCCCGGCCGCCAGGTCGGTCACCTGCAGCCCGGTGTGCGCCCATCCCGAGGCGCCCCCGGGCAGGATCCTGGTGTCGAACTCGGCATCGGCGGTCGTGCCCGCCGGGTGCACCCACTGGCTCATGCCACTCCCCTGTGGATCGGTCGTTGATGGACAAGGCTCGCGGCGACGTCGACGGCCTTGGCCACGTCGTCGTCGGCCGGGTAGAGCAGGGCGCGGCCGATCACCAGGCCGACCGCCACCGGGTGGGTGAGGGCGTCGGCCCAGTGCCGATAGGTCGCGTCGGGGTCGCCGATCGGGTCGCCGCCCAGCAGCAGGCTGGGCAGGGTGGTCGAGTCGAGCACCCGGTGCATCTCCTCGACCACGGGCAGCTTCAGCCACGTGTGCGAACTGGTTGCGCCGAGCCCGGCGGCGATCTGGATCGACTTGATCACCGAGTCGGGATCGAGCACGTTGCGCACCTTGTCGGGAGCGATCCGGACGGACAGGAACGGCTCCACCATCGCCATCAGGCCGCGGCGGGCGAGAGCGGTGACGGCCGTGCCGGTCGACTCGAGCACGCGGGCGGTGTCCTCGTCCTCCAGGCAGATCCGGGTGAGCATCTTGCCGCCGTCCAGGCCGTTGTCGGCGAGGGTGTCGGCGTCGTAGCCGGTCCAGCGGTCGTCGAACTCGAACTCGGCGCCCTGCAGGCCGCCGCGGTTCATCGAGCCGATCACGACCTTGCCCTCCAGCAGGCCCGCCAGCAGCAGGTCCTCGAGGATGTCCGCGGTGCCCAGCACGCCGTCCACGCCGGGCCGCTCGAGCGCGGTCGCCAGGCGGTCGAGCAGTTCGGCCCGGGAGGCCATCGCATTGGCGTTGCCGCGCACGCCGAGGGCGCCGCGGGCGGGGTGGTCGGCGGCGACGATCATCAGCCGGCCGTCGGCGGGCCGTGCGGCGCGGCGCCGGTCCCGCCAGGCACGCGTGATCGCACCCGGGTCGGTGGCCCGGGTGCGGGTCAGCGCGGCGGCGTCCACGTGCTTCATGCCCCGGCCTCCTCCAGCAACGCCTCGACCTCGGCCTCGGTCGGCATGGCGGTCGAGCATTCCAGCCGGGACGCGACGAGCGCACCGGCGGCGTTGGCGAAGCGGAGGGTCCGCCTCAGGTCCCAGCCGTTGAGCAGGGCGTGGCAGACGGCCCCGCCGAAGGAGTCACCGGCGCCGAGGCCGTTGACCACCTCGACAGTGACCGGCGGTACTTCCACCTCTTCGTCGGCGGTCACTGCCAGGACGCCCTTCGGCCCCTGCTTCACGATGGCCAGTTCGATTCCATGTTCCAGCAGCGCCTTGGCCGCCCGCCGAGGCTCGGTCTCTCCCACCGCGATCCGGCACTCCTCACGGTTCCCGATCGCGACGGTGCAGTGCGACAGCGCGATCTCGGCGTGGCGGGTGGCCTCGGCCTCGGTCTTCCAGAACATCGGCCGGTAGTCGAGGTCGAGGATCGTCAGCGGTCGCCGGTCACGGACGCGCCAGGCGGCCAGATGGGCCTGGCGACTCGGCTCGGCGGACAGCCCGGTCAGGGTCGCCCAATAGATGCCGGCCTCGGCGATCTCGCGCAACGGCAGGTCTGTGACCTGGAGGCGCAGGTCCGGGGCCTGCGGGTAGCGGTAGAAGTACAGCGGGAAGTCGTCGGGCGGGAAGATCTCGCAGAAGGTGACCGGGGTGGGCAGCCACGGATCCGTACCGACGAAGTCACTGACGACCCCGAGTTCGTCGAGTTTGGCGCGGACGAACCGGCCGAACGGGTCGTCGCCGGTCTTCGTGATGATCGCGGCACGGTGCCCGTAGCGGGCAACGGCCACCGAGACGTTGGTCGCACTGCCGCCGAGGAACTTGCCGAAGGACGTCACGTCCTCGAGCGGTACCCCGATCTCCGTCGGGTAGATGTCCACCCCGACGCGGCCGATGCACACGACCTCGTAGGTGTCACCCATGATCCATTCCTTCAGTTCGCGGCGCCGGTGCCCGGGGTTCCAGTCTGCCCAGTTCGGACGCCCGGTGTCAAGATTTGTAAGGACATTAGGCTATTCATGCAACGGGCGTTTACTGTGTCCGCGCAAGCAACCTTTCGGCTATGGTGCCGACATGGCTACCCAGATCCCGGTCAGCATCGACCGGAACAGCCCGGTCCCGCTGTACCACCAGCTGGCCGAGCAGCTCGCTGCCGCCATCGACACCGGGGTGCTCAAGCCGGGCGATGCTTTCGAGAACGAATTGTCTCTCGCCGACCGGCTCGACCTGTCGCGCCCCACCGTGCGCCGCGCGATCGTCGAACTCGTCACCCGCGGCCTGCTGGTGCGCCGGCGCGGCATCGGCACCACGGTGGCCAACGAGGTGATCCACCGCCGCAACGAGTTGACCAGCCTGTACGACGACCTGAAGCGGAACGGTCGCGAGCCGCTCACCGAGGTGCTGGAGTTCAACACCGATTTCGTCGACCAGCGCGCGTCCGGCATCCTCGGCCTCGACCCGGAGACTCCCCTGGTCTACCTGGAGCGGCTGCGCTCGGTGGAGGAGGGCCCGATGTCGATCCTGCGCAACTGGCTGCCGCCGGTGTGGGCCGACCTCGACCTGGACGAACTGACCAACCAGGGCCTGTACAACGTGATGCGAACCCGCGGCGTCGTGCCCGCTGTCGCCCACCAGACCATCGGTGCCCGCCCGGCCGAGCCGGAGGAGCGCAGGCTGCTCGACCTGGACAAGAACGACCCGGTGCTGACGATGTCGCGGCGCGCCTACGACGCGTCCGGCGCTCCCGTGGAGTTCGGCGACCACTGCTACCGCTACGACCGCTATCTCTTCGACATCACGGTCTACGCCAGCTGAGCCGGATCCGACGCCGTGTCGTCCGCCACAGGACGCGTGCGACCGGCGCCCCAGGTCGCGACGACGGCGACCAGGGCCATTCCCGCGCAGGTGGCGAAGACCCCCGGATAGCCGAGCGGGCTCGAGGCCATCGCGATCACCGGCCCGGCGAGGATGGAGCCGACCCTGCGGGTGTTGGTGTACAGCCCTGTCGCCAGGCCCGGCCGCGGGATGAGGTCCTGGAAGAGGGTGATCCCGACTCCGGCCACCGCCGCGAAGAACCAGGCGTTGGGCACCTGCAGCGCGAGGAGCGCGATCGGCCCCGGGACGAGAATCATGCCCGCGTAGTAGACGACCGCGGCGAGGAACCCCGTCACCAGCAGCCCCAGGGATGAGAACCGGGCGCTGAGCCGGCCCATCACCAGCAGCGCAGGGATCTCCAGGCCGGCGGCGAGACCGAGGGCGAGCCCCGCCCAGATCACGGGCAGGCCGAGGTGCTCGGTGACGAACAGGGTCATCACGGCCACCGCGGCCGCATTGGTCGCCTGGGCCAGGACGAACGCGACCACCACCACGGCGACCCGCGGTCTCGACATCGGCGCCACGGAGACATCCGCCGCACTCGGCCCGCCCGCGTCCGGCTCGTTGTCCGGGTCCCGTGACCTTCGCATGAGGACGACCGCGAGGACAGTCGTCAGGACCCCGACGGCCGCGACGACCAGGAGGATCGCCCGATTGCCGAACCAGCCGATCACGGCGGTCGCGATCGGTGGGCCCGCCACCCAGGCGAACGAGATCAGCGCCCTGGTGTTGACGATCACCCGCGGGGACGCCCCGCTGTGCCTCAGATGGGCGTACAGCATCGACATGCCCACCCCGGCGGGCCCGCCCAGGACCACCAGGGCGAGCGCCGCAACGGCGAGGCTCGTCGCCAGCGCCAGGGCCACGGCGAGCGCCACCGTGAGCACCGCACACACCACGAGAACCGGCAGGTAGCGGTGCCGCCGGTCCGCCCAGGCCGGGATGACCAGCGCCGCCACGAACCCGCCCGCGTTGTAGACGGCCAGCACCCAACCGACCTCGGCCGGGGTCGCGCCGTACAGGCTGACCAGGATGAGCGCCAGGGCGGGACTCAGGAACGCGAACTGCAGTCCCCACAGCAGCGCGGTGGCCGGGACCAGAGGACGCTTCAGCATCGCTGCCCGGGACGGGGCGCTGCCATCGGCAACGCGCCCGGCTACTGGAACGACCGGGGAATGTGCGGCGTGTAGTGCTCCTCGAGCTGCGCCACCTCCGCCTCGGTCAGGTGGACGTCGAGGGCGGCAACGGCGTCGGTGAGGTGGTGCACCTTGGTCGGGCCGACGATCGGGGCGGACACGGCCGGCTGGGACAGCACCCAGGCGAGCGCGACCTGTGCCATCGGGATGCCCCGCGCCTCGGCCACCCGCTGCACGGCCGCGACGATCAGCGCGTCGACG
>JAGQUI010000248.1 GCA_020438595.1 Propionibacteriaceae bacterium
TCTGGGCCGTGACGGCCGTCCTCCTCGGCGGGCTCGCCTGGGCGTTCTTCAAGTCCGAGCGGCTCTCCGTCCGGCTGGGCGCACTCGGCGTGTTCGCGCTGTACTACGTCGCCATGGTGCTCTGGGCGCCCACCGACCAGCTCTGGGCCAACGTGAGCATGGGCGCCGTGCTGGTCATCGCCCTCGGCTCGCGAATGCGGAAGCCGACCAGCCAGGACGGCGAACAGGGAGGTCCGCACCATGACTGACGACACCGATTGGGAGCAGCCCGGGTTCGAGAACACCCTCGAGGCGGCCGCGGTCGACCTGATCACCGGGTTCGTCCAGGACGCCTTCGTCGCTCTCGATCCGCTCGAACTCGTGCGGACGCGGGCCTCGCACCTCTCCGCGGCGGATCAGGCCGCCGTCGCCCACCTGATCGACGAGGCCGTCGTGGAACTCGAGGTGGACTTCAGCGGGCACGGCCACGACTGAGTTGGCGTGACCGCGGCCCTTCGTGACGGTCGCGGGGCGACCTCCTCAGGGACCGGCTCGACCAGCCGAAAGGCGAGCCGGATCGCGTCCGCTGTGGGGTGACTCGCCCTGAAGCGGCGTGGCGGCTCGAGTCGGGCGCGGTCGGGCTCAGCAGGGTTGGCTGCGGCGGCCCTTCGTGACGGTCGCAGGGCGACCTCCTCAGGGACCGTCCCGCTAGCGGACCACCATGGCGAGGCCGCCGAAGGCGGGCAGTTCCACGGTGAAGCCGCCGAGGGCGTCCACGTCGTCCACCTTGCGGCGGGTGGCGAGGTCGGTGACGCGACCGGCCGGCAGGTGCTCGGACTGCACCCGGCCCGTGATCTTCTCCGGCCCGAAGTTCAGGGCAGTGATCTGCACCAGGCCGCTCTCCAGCCGGTTGATCATCACGAGCATGCTCTTCCACGGCACGTCGGGCACGTCCAGCAGCGTCGCCGTCGCGATCCCCGAGCGCTTCCGCAGCCGCAGCACCTCCGTCAGCCGCGACACGAACGAGTTCGGGTTCTCCATCTGCTCGGGGATCGTCCCGTACAACGTCGTCGCCACCGGCATCCCGGACGCCGACTTCTTCGCGTCCGGCGCCCGCCCCATCAGGTCGTACGCACCCCGCTCGATCCAGCGGGTGTCACCCGTCCCGATCAGGCCGCGCACCTTGCTCCGCTCCAGCGGCAGCGCCCCCATCAGGTCCCAGCCCGACAGCGCGAACACCCCCGGCTGCCACGCGTTGTACATGCACAGCAGCAGGTGCGCGTTCATGATCCGGCGCACGTCCGCCTCGGTGATCGTCTCCAGGTCGGTGATGCCCAGCGACGCCGTGATCACCGACGCCGTCGTGCACGCGATCCCGTTCTGCACGAACAGCGCGTTGTACGGCGCCGCCTCACCGGCCAGCTTCAGCCGCATCGTCTCGCGGACGTAGTCGGCCAGCTCGCCGCCCGTGGTCTCCCCGCCGCCCAGCTCGTAGTGGTCGTCGCGGTGCGGCCCGGTCCAGTGCACCAACTCGTAGGTCAGCTCGTCGTGGTTCTGCATCGCGTGCACCAGCGACGCCTGGTCGACGCCGATCCGCATCGCCTCCCGCAGCGTCAGCCGCAGGAACTCGGTGTCCGCCGTCGCCAGCGCGAACTGGTACGCCGGACGCGTCACGAAGTCGTACGACAGGTCCGGGCCGACGGCGCTGGTGTGCTTGATGTCGTCGATCGCGAGGTTCAGCTCCTGGAACGTGAACCCGCCCACCTTGCGCACCATCGAGCCGATCAGCTGGTTCGCCGCCTGGCTCAGCGGGTGCCCCTCCGACCAGCCCGGGCCCTGGTCGAGGCCCTTCTCGACGCCGAGGAAGCCGTTCGCGTCCAGCCGCAGCCCGCCCGAGCCCAGGTCGAGCAGCGAGTGCAGCGCGTCGCCCATCACCAGCCGCATGCCCGCGAACGTCGGGTCCAGCCAGTTGACCGTCGGCTGCCCGTCCTTGAAGTAGTGCAGGTAGACCCAGCGGCGCAGCCGTCCCTTGTAGTCCCAGATCGGGGGAGTGACCGACCAGTTCGTCTCCTTCACCCCGGGCTCGTAGAAGATCACCCGCTGCAGCGCCCCGATGATGTAGCCGGCCTCCGCCAGCCGCTGCTCGGTCGCGGCGTCGAGGTTCACCGAGTCCTGGCCCTCGGGGACGTCGGGCAGCAGGTCCCACGCCTCCTGGGGGATGTCGATCATGTGGTAGATGCCCGGGTAGTCCAGGTAGTTCAGCTCGGCCAGCCGGAAGTCCGCGCCCTTGCCCGTGTGCCCCGGCACGATGTCGTCGATGATCGTGCCGCGGCGGCGCGCGGCGTTCGCGCACATCTCCCGGAACTCCTCCTCGGTGCCGAACGCCGGGTCGATCTGCATGCTGATCCGGTCGAAGTGGCCGTCCACGCTCGGGGTCGGCTCCCAGCCATGGATGCCGCCGGCCAGCTTCAGCGGCCCGGTGTGCACGGCCTCGATACCGATTTTCGCGAACGCCGCCCACAGGTCCTCCGCGCCCAGTGACGCCAGGAACGACTGGCCCGGCGCGGTGATGTGCGACAGCGGGTACGCGGTGTACCAGACCGACGCCTGGCGCACGGCCTCGCGCGGATCCGGGTGCGCGTACGGGTTCGACCACATCGCGTGGTGACCGGCGAGCTGGCGCCCCATCGCGGTCGCGTCGTGCAGCATCGACTGCTGTTCGAGCCAGTCGATGTAGGCCGGGTTGCGTCCGTCCGGCTCGAACGGGGGCAGCGGGACGACGTCCGCGCGGTCGCGACGCTTCGCCTTGGGACGGAGTTTCTCCGGCCGCGCCGCGTACGGCGTCGGCTCGAGCATGAACTCGATCGTCCGGTCCTCCTCGGGGACCTCAGGCAGCTCCTGTTCCGCGTTCATTCGCCCAACCTAATCCAGCACCCGCGCGCGTGGCGAGACACCCTCAACCGACCATGTAGCGCGCCTTGAGGGTGGTGATGGTGTCCTCGCTGAGGCCGAGGCCCTCGGTCACGAACCGGTGCACCCCCGCGAACGTCATGCCGTGGCTGCCCCCGTCGGGGTAGTTCGTGGCGATCGCGTCCACCAGGGCGTCGAACATGCCCGGCGGCGTGCCGGGGGAGCGCTCGTACTCGGCGCGGGCGGTGGCCAGGTCGGTTCCGGTGATGAACATCAGGATGAGGTTGAGCATGCCCGTCCGGTCGCGTCCGTGGGTGCAGTGCACCAGCACCGGACCGTCGGTGGCGGCCACCCGGGTCAGGGCGTAGCCGAGCGAGGCCCGGTCGGACGCCTTCGTCACGAACGTGACCAGGTTGGTCGTGCCGGTCATGCCGTAGCGGTACCGGGTCACGCCCGGCATCGTCGGGTCCTTGCAGTCCGATGCGGCGCTCGCCGAACGCAGGTCGATGATGACGCCGTCGTGCAGCACGCTCGCCAGCAACTGCTTCGCGAACCGCGACGCGCCGCAGAGTTCCCCGGTGCGGTAGATCGGGGTGGCCAGGTCGGCCACGATGCGCTCGTTCCGCACGCCCTTCAGCGACGGCAGCTGGTCGTTGAGCCAGGTGCGGTGCCCGGTGCGGCTCCACAGCACGACACCGTTCTCGAAGTGCTGGTGGTGCACGTTCCGGCTGCCCGCCCGCAGCACGGTGCGTGCAGAGACCGCGTCGCCGAACACGGCCTGGCCGCCGGCGGCGAGGTAGGTCTTCAGGATCTTGCCGGTCACCTCGTAGGTCGTCGCGGCGGCCGGGGGCGCGACGAGGACGGTGGCGCCGAGCGCCGTCGCGAGGACGACCGCGAGGGAGCCGAGCAGGCGCTTCATGGGGTCTCCAGGTGAGCGAGGGGGACGCGGCGGTGCCGCCGGCCGGTCGGGGGTCCGGCGAGGAAACGATGGCAGCCGCGTCCCTCTGGCGCAAGAGCCGGGTGGTCCGTGGACGGAGTGAGGAACCGTCCCCGACTCAGCCCAGCGCGCGAGCGAGCAGGGCGTCGAGGTCGACGTGCTCGACGAGGGCGTCGGCGAGGTCGTCCAGCATCTGCGTACGGCGCTCGGCGAAGCCCGGCTGGTCGGGCAGCGGCCGCCAGGTCGAGCCCACGGTGGCGGCGAGGTCGGCGAGCCAGGCGCGGCGGAAGCCGTCGTTCTCGAACGCCCCGTGCCAGATCGTGCCCCAGGTGTTGCCCACCCGCCGTCGAGGAACGGCTCGCCGCCGATCGGCTCGACCACCCCGTGGTGGATCTCGTATGAGAAACCTCAACAGCCAGAACCCGGGGATGGGACGAGCAAACACTCCCACAACCCGACCCAGCGCGCGTCCAATTCACCAAGAAATCGACCGACCACATCGCTGCCCGCGCTGACCGAGCTTCCGGGGCCGACTCATGTCGGCGCCCGGTGGGTGTGGTCGGCCGCCGCTCCGGGAACACGCGCGGACTGCGTTCCCGGATGCCGCCGGGAGACCCGCCATCGTTCGCGGCACTTAACGCACGATTGATGCACGAGGGGAGCGGCGGGGCTAGCGGCAAGTAACGAAACCCCTAGCCAAGTGCCATGAAGCCATGAGCTCCCCCGCCTGGACTCGAACCAGGAACCCTCTGATTAACAGTCAGATGCTCTGCCAATTGAGCTACAGGGGATCG
>JAGQUI010000249.1 GCA_020438595.1 Propionibacteriaceae bacterium
TCCATCCTGCACACAGAGTGAACCTGCCTCCTGAGTACAGGAGGCGGATTCACTGTGAGATCCTCAGCCGGTGGACGCCGCGCGGTCGAGCCCCGCGCGCAGGTCCGCGACCAGGTCGGACGCGTCCTCGACGCCCAGGCTGAGCCGCAGCATCCCGTCGGTGATCCCGGCGGCGGCCTGCACGTCGGGCGGCATCGCCGCGTGGGTCATCGTCGCCGGGTGCGAGACCAGCGACTCCACCCCGCCAAGGCTCTCGGCCAGGCAGAAGCACTCCAGCCCGTCCACGAGCGCCCGGACCGCGGCCTCGCCGCCCACCTCGAAGGTGACGATCGCGCCGAAGCCCTGCATCTGCCGGACGGCGAGCTGGTGCTGCGGGTGCGCGTCCAGGCCCGGGTAGTGGACAGCCCGGACGGCCGGGTGCGAGCCCAGCAGTTCGACGACGGCGGCGGCGTTCGCCTGCGCAGCGGCCATCCGCAGGTGCAGCGTGCGCAGCCCGCGCAGCGCGAGGTAGGCGTCCAGTGCGCCGCCGGTGGCGCCGAGCGTGTTCGCCCACCAGGCGAGGTCGGCCACCCGTTCCGCGGACGCCGCGACGATCGCCCCTGCGACCACGTCGCTGTGCCCGTTGAGGTACTTCGTGGCCGAGTGCACCACCACGTCCGCGCCGGACTCGAGCGGACGCTGCACGACCGGGCTCGCGAAAGTGTTGTCGGCCACCACCAGCGCCCCCGCGGCATGGGCGGCCGCGCCGAGCGCCGCAATGTCGGTGATCCGCAGCAGCGGGTTGGACGGGGTCTCCAGCCAGACCAGGTCGGCGCCGGCGAGCGCGTCGGGCCAGGTCGACTCCTCGCTCAGGTCGGCCAGCCGCAACTGCAGGCGTCCGGTGCGGGCGAGGGCGTCGAACAGCCGCCACGAACCGCCGTAGCAGTCGATCGGGGCGACCAGCGTGCCGCCGGGCGGCAGCAGGGCGAGCACGGTCGTCGTGATCGCCGCCATGCCGGACGCCGTGACGACGCCCCCGGCGCCGCCCTCGAGATCGGCGATCGCGTCCGCCAGCACCGAGCGGGTGGGATTGCCGGCCCGGCTGTAGTCGTAGGCACCCGGCTCGCCGAAGGCGGGAAAAGAGTAGGTCGTCGACAGGTACACCGGCGGCACGACGGCACCGTGGACGGGGTCGGTGTTGATTCCCGCCCGGACGGCCCGGGTCTGCGGGTGCTGCTCGGTCACAGCGCGAGACCCTACCGGCCGCGCCGCGGCGACACACCCGTCCCATCCGGGCACTTGCCGCACCCCGTGTCCTCTGGTGCCGGGTCGCCGCCCGGGGTAGCGTCCGAGGTATGAAGATCGAGGACATCATCCGCAGCAAGGGCGCGGACGTGGTCACCATCCCCCCCGCCGCCACTGTCGCCGAGCTCGTCGAGCTGCTCGGCCGGAACAACATCGGCGCCGTGGTGGTCAGCGAGGATGGCGCCACGATCTCCGGCATCGTCAGCGAGCGGGACGTCGTCCGGCACCTCGCCGACAGCACGGACGTGCTCACCCAGCCGGTTTCGGCGATCATGACCGCGAACGTCAAGACCTGCACCCCCCAGGACTCGCTCGAGGCGACCGGCCACACCATGACCTACTCGCGGATCCGGCACCTGCCGGTGGTCGACGAGGACGGCAAGCTCACCGCGATCATCTCCATCGGCGACGTCGTGAAGTTCCGGATCGACCAGCTGACCGACGAGCGCAACCACCTGCTCGAGTACCTCCACAACTGATCGGCCGGCGTTGGCTGAGCCCCTCGAAGCGCCCGCCGAAGCCGCCCTGGCCGCTGCCGGCGTGCCCTACCGGGTCGTGCGGCACCGGCCGGCGAAGTCCCTGGGCGAGGCCGCGGCACTGCGCGGGCTGGAGCCGCGCGACATCATCAAGACCCTGGTCGTCCGCCGCGGCACCGACGACTACCTGTTCGTGCTCGTGCCGGGCGACCGTGAGATCGCCTGGCCGAAGCTGCGCGCTCACCTGGGCGTGAGCCGGCTGTCGATGCCGGACGCGGACGCCGCCTTCGCCGCCACCGGCTACCGGCGCGGCACGATCACCCCGTTCGGCTCGCGGGTCGCCTGGCCGGTGGTGGCGGACGCGAGCGTCGCCGGTCGCACCATCTCGCTCGGCGCCGGCGAGCCCGGTGCCACCGTCCTGGTGGACGCCGACGCCGCGCTGGCCGCCCTCGGTGCCGAGGTCGCCGACATCGCCGAACGGGTGGGCTGAGCCCGGACAAGCGCGAAGGCCGGGTTGTTGATGGCCCGGCCTTCGCTGTGTGTTCGGGGGAGGACGGCTCCCGGACTCAAGTGGCTCTGAGATCTGCCCGTCCGTCTCGGCGGGCGTCGGCGACAGCGTCGTCGGCAATCCATCCGGAAACCACTCGACCGCTTCTGCCGTTGCGGTGACTTCCCGAAGGCTCTTCCGCATCGACGGCTTCTGCGTATCTTCCTGTCTACGCCGCCCCGTTCGCCCCCGCAAGGGCCGCCGGCGAAGAATCTCCTGAAAGCGGTGACCGCGTCGGCCGCTCCTGCATTTGTCCGACCCGCGCGGCATGCTGGACCCATGGACCACCCCGTCGCCCACATCGTCCCGCCGTACCTGCTGCAGCACCTCGCCGAGGGCAGCGAGCCGATCGCCGAGTCCGCACGCGCCACCCTGGTCGCGGACGCGGAGAAGCGCCGCGCACGATCCCGGCACACCGCCCCCACCGTGATCGCCGGCGGCACGGCGACCACGTCCGGGCCGTCCCGGGAGATCTTCGACGCCGGCCACACCGAGGACCTGCCCGGAGAGGTGGTCCGCACCGAGGGCGCCCCGGCCACGGGCGACCCGGCGACGGACGAGGCCTACGACGGCTTCGGGGCCACCTGGACGCTGTTCGACGAGGTCTACGGGCGCAACTCCATCGACGCCGCGGGCATGGCCCTGCTCGGCACCGTCCACTACGGCGAGGGGTACCAGAACGCCTTCTGGAACGGCGAGCGGATGGTCTTCGGTGACGGGGACGGCGTGATCTTCGGCCGGTTCACCGCCAGCCTGGACGTGATCGGCCACGAGCTCACCCACGGCGTCACCGAGCACACCGCCGGCCTCACCTACCGCAACCAGTCCGGGGCGCTGAACGAGTCGGTCTCCGACGTGTTCGGCGTGCTGGTGGCGCAGTTCCACGCCGGGCAGACCGCCGCGGAGGCCGACTGGCTGGTCGGCGCCGACCTGCTGCTGCCCGGCGTGGACGGGGTCGCGCTGCGCAACATGCTGCACCCCGGCACCGCCTACGACGACCCGCGACTGGGCAAGGATCCGCAGCCCGCCGACATGAGTGGCTACGTGCACACCAGCGCCGACAACGGCGGTGTGCACTACAACTCGGGCATCCCGAACCGGGCGTTCGCGCTGGCCGCGACCGCGATCGGGGGCCACGCCTGGGAGACCGTCGGGCGGGTCTGGTACGACGTGCTCACCGGCACCGACATCCAGCCGGGGTGCGACTTCGCCACCTTCGCCGGCCTCACCGTCGACGCCGCGGTCGCGCGGTTCGGCGACGGCGCGGAGGCTGCGGCCGTCCGCGAGGGCTGGGCGACCGTCGGGGTGGGCGGGACCACCACGGACGCCCCTCCGTCCGGCGGCGACGGCATCGACCCGAACGCCCAGTTGCTGGTCCGCCGCACCGGAGGCTTCGCCGGCATCGTCCGGGAGCGCCGGACGAGCCTCGCCGAACTGCCGCGCAGCGACCGACGGGCCTGGGCCGGTCTGCTGGTCGAACAGACCCTCCCCGCGCTGGCGGCGGCGAGCGAGCCGCAGCCGGACGCGTTCTGCTACGGCGTGGTCTGCCACGCCGCGGCGCTGGACGTGGAGGTCGCCGAGCCCGACCTGCCCGGCCACGTGCGCGCGCTGTTCGAGCGCACTCTCGAGGGGTAGCGCCACCCGCCCGGACGCCCCTTCGTGACGCCACCCGCCCGGACGCGGAACCCCCGGTCCCTGAGGAACCACCCCACCCGCCCGGAGGCCCCTTCGTGACGCGAACCGGCTCGTCCCTCACCGGCCCGCTCCTCAGGGAGCGTCGGTGGGGAACCACCGGTCCCTGAGGAGCCACGCGAGAACTCCCTCCCCCACCGGTCCCTGAGGAGCCACGCGAGAGCTCCCTCCCCCACCGGTCCCTGAGGAGCCACGCGAGGAACGAGCGTGGTGTCACGAAGGGCCGCCCCGTCGCTACCCTTGCCGCCGTGCCCGAACCGAGCCGGCCTGCGGCCCCAGAGGAGCGTGACTGGCGTTCCGCGCTGATGATGATCGCGGCGGCCGTCCTGTTCGGCACCACCGGCACGGCGCAGGCGCTCGGGCCGGCACCGGCGAGCCCGCTCAGCGTCGGGGCGGTGCGCCAGGTGGTCGGCGGGTCCGCCCTGCTCGGAATCGGCGTCGTCTGGTGGCTGCGACACCATGGTGGGCGATGGCCCCGCTGGTCGACGAAGGCCGGCTGGGTGCTGCTGGGCGGCTTCAGCGTGATGGCATTCCAGGCCACCTTCTTCTACGGCACCCGGCTCAACGGCGTCGCGGTCGGCACCGTGATCGCACTGGGCTCGAGCCCCCTGT
>JAGQUI010000024.1 GCA_020438595.1 Propionibacteriaceae bacterium
CTTCGACTGGGACGAACTGCAGTTCCGTGCGCTCTCTGAAGACCTCGCTGCGAACCAGCGCTGGTCCACCTGGGACGCCGTCGAGCGATCGTGCCGCGGGCCGAAGCCGCGGCCCGCCTGGCTGGTCACGACCTCCGCCGCGATCGACACCGACCTCGGCGTCCTGAAGACCGGCAAGGAGGCGGACGTCGCGCTCGTCGAGCGGGCCGTCCCCGACGATCCCGGCCAGTGCTGCCTGCTCGCCGCCAAGCGGTACCGCGGCACCGACCACCGGCTGTTCCACCGCGACACCGGCTACACCGAGGGCCGCCGCGTCCGGAACAGCCGCGACACCCGCGCGATGGCCCGCAAGTCCAGCCACGGCCGTGCGATGGAGGCCGGCCTGTGGGCGCGGGCGGAGTGGGACGCGTTGAAGCGGCTGTTCGCCGCCGGCGTCCCGGTGCCCTACCCGGTGCAGCTCGACGGCGGCGAGATCCTGATGGAGTTCATCACCGACGGGGACGCGGCCGCGCCGCGCCTGCACCAGACGCGGCCGACACCCTCCGAGCTGGACGCGTTGTTCACCCAGCTGCGGGAGGCGCTGCGGACGATGGCGGCCCTCGGCGTCGTGCACGGCGACCTCAGCCCGTACAACACCCTCGTGGCGGGGGCGAGCGACCCGGACCCGAGGCTGGTGATCATCGACGTGCCGCAGCTGGTCGACCTGGTCGCGAACCCGAACGCCTACGAGTTCCTGCACCGGGACTGCGCGAACATGGCGGCCTGGTTCACGGCGAAGGGGAGGGAGGTGGACGCGGGGGAGCTATTCAGCGACATTCTCGGACATGCGTGGTGACCGGGCGGGCCGCGGGAGTGGGTAGCGTGGAAGCGTGCCAAACCCCAGCACCCTGACCGATGAGTTCGGTCCGTCCGCTGCCCGGCGAACGCCCGATGCGCTGACCACCTTCCTGCGCAGCAGCGTCTCGCAGTTCGTCCTGGCCTCGCTCCTCGTCCTTGCCGTCGTCGGCCTGCTGGCAGGGCTGTTCCTGCTGCTGCTCTGGTCGCTGGTGCCGCACTGAGCCTGGGCCGAATTGCTTCGTTGACGCCGCTCCCGGCGCCTACTTACGCTGCGATCGGTCTCTGAACGGGGAGTGCCATGGTCGATGCCCGGATCGCCGAGTTCCGGCGCCTGCACGAGGCGGGTTGTTTCGTGATGCCGAACCCCTGGGACGCCGGCAGTGCGCGAGCGCTCGCCGGAATGGGATTCAAGGCCCTCGCGACGACGAGCGCGGGCTTCGCCTGGTCGGTGGGCAGGCCGGACAACTCCATCGGACGGGAGGAGACGCTGGCGCACCTGCGGGTGATCGTTGACGCCGTGGACCTGCCGGTCAACGCCGACTTCCAGGGCGGCTTCGCCACCGAGCCGGAAGGCGTCGCGGCGAGCCTCGGCCTGGCGGTGCAGACCGGCGTGGCCGGGCTGTCCGTCGAGGACTACTCCGGCGACCCGGACGAGCCCCTGTTCGAGTTCGGGCTCGCCGTGGAGAGGATCCGGGCCGCGCGGGCGACCATCGACGAGAGCGGCACCGGGGTGGTGCTGACCGCCCGGACGGAGGGTTTCGTCTGGAACCGTCCGGACATCGACGAGGCGGTCCGGCGGCTACGCGCCTACGCCGAAGCGGGGGCGGACTGCCTCTACGCGCCGTGGATCAGTTCGTTCGAGCACGTCACCGCGATCGTCGAGGCGGTGGCGCCGAAGCCGGTGAACCTGCTGATCAACAAGCCGTTCATCACGGTGGCCGAGGCCGCCGGGCTGGGCGTGCGGCGGATCAGCGTGGGCGGGATGCTGGCCAAGACCGCGTGGCGCGGCTTCCTCGCGGCGGCGTCCGAGATCGCCGGGCAGGGCACGTTCCAGTCGTTCACCGACCTGCCGGACCTCAACGCCCTGCTCGACCCGTCGTGAGGTGACATGACCTGGACCGCACCTGACGTCACCCGCGACGATTCCCCGCTCGACCTGCCCGAGCGGGCGGCGCTGGAGGCGTTCATCACCTGGCACCGCCAGACCCTGCTGTGGAAGCTGGCCGGGCTGACCGGAGCGCAACTCGCGACCCATTCGATCCCGAGCTCGAACCTGACCCTGCTCGGGATCGTGCGGCACATGGCCCAGGTGGAGCGCGCCTGGTGGCGGCAGCGGGTGGCCGGCGAGGACGTGCCGCGCCTGTACACCGACGACGCCGAGTGGAACGCGCTCGACGCGGACCGCGCCGCGGCGACTACCAGCAGTTGCTGGACGAGTGGCCGCTGGTGGACGCGGTCGCGGCGCGCTACGACCTCGACCACCTCTTCGACCACGGCGGGGGGACGATGTCGGTGCGCACGCTCTACCTGCACCTGATCGAGGAGTGGGCCCGCCACAACGGCGACGCCGACCTGCTCCGGGAAGCAATCGATGGAGTAACAGGGGAGTGAGGAGCTGGGCGAAGCGCCAACCGACAGTGATGTGGCTGGTGCTGGATCGGCCCTGGGTGATGAATGCGCACCGGAGGAGGGCTTGATGGAGTGGCGATGCCCGCGCCGCGTCAGGAGAGGACGTCACGCAACCAGGACGTGATGAGGTCGGTGGCCTCGGGGTCGAGACGGGAGCCAGGATCGTTGTAGCGGAGGTCCCGGGACGCGACGACCTCGGCGACGCTTCGCTCCTCTGCCTTGAGCACGTGGTTCGCGTTCGCGGGGAAGGCGAAGGTCACGTGGTCCATCCCGGCAGCTGCGTCCTGAAGCGGTCTGCCGTCGAGGTCCGCGTCGACCTGCGCGTCCTTGCGTCCGATCACGACCAGCGTCGGCAGGCGCACGTCGGCCAGGCTCTGGTCCGCACCCTCCGTCCAGAGTTCGCGCGCGAAGGGCAGGTTCGCAGGGGTCTCGAAGCTGGTCAGCACCATCCGGACGTTCTCGGGCAGCCGCGGGTCCGGATCCATCGGCCGGCCCTGCGCGTACCGGGTCGTCGCTGCCTCCACCATCTCGAGGAGTGCCTCGCCGTCCGGCAGGGTTCGCAGTTGCTGGGTGAGTTGGGTGAGCAGGACCTCGCCCACGGCTCGACCGGGCGGGGCGGTGAGCACCAGACCCGCCCACGGGATCGCCTGGGGACGGGTGGCGTAGTGCAGCACATGGAGGCACCCCTCGCTGTTGCCGAGGCCCGCGATCCTGGTGGTGTCGACGCCCTCTCGTGCGGCCAACACCCCGACAGCCGCCACCAGTTCGTCGAGGTGCGACTGCATGCTGATGTGGCCGGACATCGCGGGGAGGTTCTCCGCGACATGTTGACCCGAGGCCCGCTTGTCATAGCGCAGGCTGGCCATGCCCGCCTGCGCCAGCGCCTCCGCGAGGAGGCGGGCACTGCCGTTGTCCCCGGGCAGCAGTGGGGAATTCCAGTTCCGGTCGGTCGGTCCGCTGCCGGCGACCATCACCACGGCCGGGAACGGACCGTCGACCTCCGGGCTCGTGAAGGTGCCGTACATCGTGATTCCGTCCAGCTGCCAGCTCAGTTCGCTCGTGTGTGCCATGGCTGCCAGCATGCCACCGGACCCGGGCTACATCGCCAGGTACTCGTCGCCGACGCGCTGCTGGATCTCGAGCGCTTCGAGCAGCAGGGGAGCGGCCTGCTTGGCCAGGCCGGGGCCGAGGAACGGGATGTTCACGGTGAGCTCGCCGTCGTAGGAGAGCACCGCACCGCGTCCGCCCTCGACGAGCGTGACCGAGCCCACGAGTTCGGCGGGCATGCCCTCGACGGTGATGTGGGCGGCGCCCCGGCGATCCGGGCCGACCCCGTCCGGTTCCCAGGTGATCTCGTCCACGATCGCCATGGTGGGTCCGGCGAGTCGGCTCACCACGGACGGGGTGGGCATCACCCGGCGGCTCGTGGTGCGCAGCCCGTCCACGGCGACCTCGTGCTCCAGCGGATCGCTCGCCAGGCACACCGCACGCAGGAAGACGCTGTCGGTGAGCATCGCGAACACGACCGGGACCGACGCGGCGAAGTCATTCGTGGCGTGTATCTCCATGCCGCCCATTGTGGCGTGGATAGGGTGGATGCGCGTCAAGCTGCGAAGGAGCAGGCGTGTCCAGTCTCGTGCCGGGAAGCTCGTCGGGGTTGCGTGAGTCGCTCAGGTCGGCCGCTCTGGGAGCAGGCCCGGGTGATGCCGTTTCGGCCCGGCTGGTGGCCGCCTACCTCAAGCACGTGCCCGACCCCGACCTTGTCGGGATCGACGCGGCCACGCTCGCCGCGACGGTCACCGCCCACCTGGAACTCGGGCGTGCCCGGACCGAGGGCGAGCACCTCCTCCGTGTGATCCCGTCCGGCCAGCTACCGGGCGTCGGGGCGGACGGGTCCACGCTCGCCCTGCTCGTCACCGACGACCGGCCCTTCCTTGTCGACACCGTCGCGATGGAGCTCACCCGGCAGGACTGGAGCCTGCGCCGGCTGTTCCACCCCCAGCTCCGCGTCACGAGGGACGCCGAAGGCCGCCTGGTCGACCTCGCCGGTGGCGGCGCCGGGCTGCCCGAGTCGTGGATCGCCGTCGAGATCTACCCGCCGCTGGGGGAGTCGGCCGACTCGCTGGTGGACCGGCTCGGCACCGGGCTGAGGCGCGTGCTCGACGCGGTCGCGATCGTGGTAGACGACTGGCAGCCGATGGTGGCCAGGGCGCGCGCCGCCCAGGCCGAGCTCCGTGGCGACGACGCCCCCGAGGCGGCCGAGGCCGTCGCACTGCTCGACTGGCTCGCGTCCGAGGCCTTCGTGTTCCTTGGCTGCGCCGACTACACCCTCGACGGCGACCGGCTGGTCCCCGTGCCCGGCACCGGCCTCGGCCTGCTCACCGACGTCACCGAACCCGATTCCACCACGGTGCCCGCGGCTGGCGAGCGCGACCCGCTGGTGCTGTTGCGGGACCCCCGGCGCTCGCCCGTGCACCGTCCGGTCTACCTCGAGCACGTGGCCGTGCGCCGCTACGCCGCCGACGGCAGCCTGCTCGTGGAGCACCGCTTCCTGGGCCTGCTGGCGGCCTCGGCCTACACCGAGTCGGTCGCGAACATCCCCGTGCTCGCGGCGAAGGGCGAGCGGCTGCTGCTCGGGTCGGGCTTCGCGCCGCACTCGCACGGCTGGAACGCGATCCGGCAGGTGATCGCCACCTACCCGCGCGACGAGCTGTTCGAGGCCACGACCGACGAACTGGCCCCGATCGTCGCCGCCGTCTCGGCGCTGCGGGAACGCCGGCAGACCCGGGTGTTCCTGCGCCGGGCCCGGTACGGCGGCTTCGCCACCGCCATGGTGTACCTGCCCCGCGACCGGTTCAACACCGACGCCCGGCTGCGGATCCAGCAGATCCTGCTCGATCGGCTCGGCGGCGAGGAACTGGAGTACACAACCCTGGTCAGCGAGTCGGTGCTGATCCGGCTGTTCTTCGTCGTCCGGCTGGGTGCGGACGCCCCGGCCGACCCGGACGCCGAACTGATCGCCCGCGAGATCGCCGCCGCCAGCCGGAGCTGGGACGACGACTTCGTCGCCCTCGTCGACGCACTGCCCAGCGAACAGCGCGGCGTGGAGTTCAGCGAGGCCTACACCGCCGACTACCCGCCCGAGGTCGCCGTGGCCGACCTCGCCCTGGCCAACCAGCTCCGCGGGCCCGACGACCTGCGTCTGGGCCTGTCCGCGCCCCTGGAGGACAACGACCCGTCCGACCTGCGACTGAAGGTGATCTCGCACCGGTCCATGTCCCTGACCCAGGCCATGCCGCACCTCAGCGTGCTCGGCGCCGAGGTGATCGACGAGCGTCCGTACAGCTGGGACCTGCGCGGCGACCGGGTGATGATCTACGACTTCGGCCTGAAGCTGCCCCCCGACCTGGTCGACAACGCCCACGTGGTCGGCCTGCGGCAGCGGTTCATGGACGTCTTCCGCGCCTCCTGGACGGGCCTGTGCGAGGCCGACGACCTGAACCGGCTCGTCGTCGCCGCAGGCCTGGACTGGCGGCAGGTGAGCTGGCTGCGGGCCGTCTCTCGCTACCTGCAGCAGGCCGGCGTCCCGTTCAGCCAGCCGTACCTGGCCACCGCGCTGAACGCGCACCCGGAGATCGCCGCCGGGCTCGCGGAGGCGTTCGCGACGAAGTTCGACCCCGGCCTTGCCCTCACCGACGAGGCGCGGGCGGCCGCGCTGGAGGAGCAGCGGCAACGACTGGCCGCCGGGCTGGACGCCGTGGCGAGCCTCGACCACGACCGGATCCTGCGGGCGTTCCTCGCGGTGATCGACGCCTGCGTGCGCACGAACGCGTTCGCGGGCACCGAGACCCTCGCCCTGAAGGTGCTGCCCGCGCAGCTGGCGATGCTGCCCGAGCCGCGGCCGGCCTGCGAGGTGTTCGTGTACTCCCCGCGCGTGCAGGGCGTGCACCTGCGCTTCGGCGCCGTCGCCCGTGGCGGGCTGCGCTGGTCGGATCGCCGCGAGGACTTCCGCACCGAGGTGCTGGGCCTGGTCAAGGCGCAGCTGGTGAAGAACACCGTGATCGTGCCCAGCGGGGCCAAGGGCGGGTTCGTGCCGCAGCAGCTGCCGCCCGCGTCCGACCGCGCCGCGTGGCTCGCCGAGGGCCGGACCTGCTACCGGCTGTTCGTGGACGCGCTGCTGAGCGTGACCGACAACATCGTCGACGGCGCGGTGGTCGCCCCGGAGCGGGTGCGGCGCTACGACGGTGACGACCCGTACCTCGTGGTGGCCGCCGACAAGGGCACCGCCACGTTCTCCGACCTCGCCAACAAGGTGTCGGTGGGCCGCGGATACTGGCTGGGCGACGCCTTCGCGTCCGGCGGGTCGAGCGGCTACGACCACAAAGCGGTGGGCATCACCGCCCGCGGCGCCTGGGAGTCGGTGAAGCGGCACTTCTCCGAGCTCGGCGTCGACCCCGCCACCGACGAGTTCACCTGCGTCGGCATCGGCGACATGGCCGGGGACGTGTTCGGCAACGGCATGCTGCTGTCCGACCGGATGCGGCTGGTCGCCGCCTTCAACCACCAGCACGTGTTCCTCGACCCCGACCCGGACCCGGCGACATCCTTCGCCGAGCGCCGGCGGCTGTTCGAGATGCCGGGCTCGACCTGGGCCGACTACGACCCGGCACTGGTCTCGGCCGGCGGCGGGGTGCACCGGCGGGACGCGAAGTCAGTGCCGGTCAGCGAGGCCGTTCGTGCCGTGCTCGGGCTGCCCGCCGGCACCGTCCGGCTCACGCCGGCCGAACTGGTCAGCGCGATCCTGCGGGCGCCGGTCGACCTGCTGTTCAACGGCGGGGTGGGCACGTTCGTGAAGGCGTCGACCGAATCCCACGCCGAGGCCGGCGACAAGGCGAACGACGCGGTGCGCGTGGACGGTGGCCAGGTGCGCGCGCGGTGCGTGGCCGAGGGCGGCAACCTCGGCTTCACCCAGCGCGGACGCGTGGAGTACGCCCAGGCCGGCGGACGGATGAACACCGACTTCATCGACAACTCCGCGGGCGTCGACACCTCCGACCACGAGGTGAACATCAAGATCCTGCTGGCCCCAGAGGTGGTGTCCGGGCGGCTCGAACCCGAGGCGCGCGACGACCTGCTCGCGTCCATGACCGACGAGGTCGCCCGGCTGGTGCTGGCGCACAACTTCGACCAGAACCTGGCCCTGGCCAACGCGATGTACCGGCGCACCGTGCTCGCCGGGCAGCACGAGGAGTGGATGCTCACCCTGGAGGCCGACGGCCTGCTCGACCGCGCGATCGAGGCGTTGCCGACCGGCGCGGAGATGGCGTCCCGGATCGCCGCCGGCGACGGGCTCACCCGGCCGGAACTGGCCGTGCTGCTGTCGTACACGAAGATCGCGCTCGACCGGTGGGTGCTGGCGTCCGACCTGCCGGACGACCCGTACCTGGCCGACCGGCTCGTGCAGTACTTCCCGGAGCCGTTGCGGGATCGGTACAGCGACCGGATGCCCGAGCACAGGCTGGCCAGGGAGATCATCGCGACGGTGGCGGTGAACCGGTTCGTGAACAGCCAGGGCATCACCGCCTACCACCGGCTCTCGACCGAGACCGGCGCGGGGATCGCCGATATCATCCGCGCCCAGCTGGCGTCGCGGGCGATCTTCGCGGTGGGGCTCGACGAGGTGCGCCTGCGCCGCAACGCGGACATCGGCGCGGCCGACGCCACGGCGCTGCGCGTGACGCTGCGCCGGATGGTCGAACGCGCCACCCGCTGGCTGCTGCACCACCAGCGGGGCCCGCTCGACGTGACGGCGACCGTCGCAGCGTACGGCCCGCAGATCGCGGCCCTGCGTCCGGAACTCGCCCGGCTGCTCACCGGTGAGCAGGCGGACGCGGCCCGGGCCTACCAGCGGCGCTGGGAGGAGGCCGGCGTGCCCGGGGAGCTCGCGGCCACGATGGCCTCGGCGAGCCAGGCGCACACCCTGCTCAGCGTCGTGGAGGTGGCCGGGCGGCTCGGACTCGACCCGTTGCAGGTGGCCGAGGTGCACTACCGGCTCGCTGAGGCGGTGGGGATCGACGAACTGATCGCCGGCGTGGACGGCCTGTCCCGCCAGGTGCGCTGGGACGCGATGGCCCGCGCTGCACTGCGGGACGAGTTGCTCGCCGCCCACGCCGAACTGACCGCCGAGGTGCTCGCCGGGGCCGATCCCGCGGCGGCGCCGGAGGCGCTGATCGAGGCATGGCTCGCGTCCCAACCCGCCTGCGCGCACCGGATCGAGACCATCCACCAACTCGCCGACGGCCCGGCCGACGTGGCCCGGATGAACGTGGGGCTGGCCCAGGTGCGCTCGATGCTCGCCTAGGCTGCAGGGGTGGACGCTGACCTGCAGGACTGGTGCGAGCGTGCACTGGGCTCCAGCCCGGAGGAGGTGTTCTTCCGCGCCGATTCGATGTCCGCGGTGTCCGGCGTGCTGCTCGCCGACCGCCGCCGGGTCGCCGTGAAGGCCCGCACGGCGTCGGATCGGGTGCTCGCCTGCGCGGAGGCGCACCGGAGGGCCATCGCGGCCGGCATCGACGCACCGGAACTGCTCGCCGGACCCGACCGGCTCGCGCCGAGTACCTGGGTGACGGCGGAGGCGTGGCGGCCGGAGGGCACCGTCCAGCCGCCCGGCGACGCGATCGCGGCCTACGCCGAGCTGGGGTGTCGGCTGGTCAGGGCGCTCGACGGCCTGGAGCCGTCGCGGTTCGCGCCTCCGCCGCCGTGGGCCTGGTACGACCACGACGACCCGGGCAGGGTGTGGCCACCGGCCGCGTCGCAGCGGTGGGATCCGGAGTCCCCGGTGGTGCCGGCGCGCCTGCGTCGGGTGGCTGCGGCCGCGCAGGAGCGGCTGCTCGCCGCGACGTCGCCGTCCGTGGTGGGGCACTGCGACCTCAACGGGCTCAACGTGCGCTGGGCGGAGGGGCCGATCGTGCACGACTGGGACTCCCTCGCGGGACGCCCTGAGTGCGTCCTGGCCGGAATCCTCGCAGCCAACCACGTCGAGCTCCCGGGCGCCGGCGCGATCGCGGACGTCCCGCGGACCCGAGCTCTTCTCGAGCGGTACCAGGAGTTGCGTCCGTTCAGCCCGGAGGAGGTCGAGGTCGCGTGGGCCGCGGGGACCTGGGTGGCCGCCTACAACGCGGCCTTCGAGTACCTCCACGGCACTCCGGGACGGGTGGTCGTGCAGCTCGACCGGGACGGCGCGGAGCGCCTGCGCCTCGCGGGCTGCGGGTGATTGGCAGGATGGGCGGCATGCGCATCGACCTGCACACGCACAGCTCGATCTCGGACGGGACGGACACTCCCGCGGAGCTCGTCGCGGCTGCGGCGGCGGACCACGTGGACGTGATCGCGCTGTGCGACCACGACACGTTCGACGGCCTGGACACGGCGGGCGCGGCCGGGCGGAGATTCGGCGTCCGCGTGCTGCGGGGGATCGAGATCTCGGCGGAGCACGAGGGGGCTTCGGTGCACCTGCTCGGGTACGGCTGCCGGGTCGATGACGGCCCGCTGGGCGATGAGCTGGCCCGGATCCGCGAAGGGCGGACGGGCCGGATCCCCGCGATGCTGCAGCGGCTGGCCGACGCCGGGATGCCGATCGAGGACGTGCTGGCCGACGTCGTCGGGGACAGCCCCTCGGTGGGCCGTCCGCATCTGGCGGACGCGATGATCGCCAAGGGCTATGTGAGTGATCGCAGGGAGGCTTTCGACAGCTACCTCGCCGACGGCGGGCCGATGTTCGTGAAGCGCTACGCGACGCCGCTGGAGCTCGGTCTCGACCTGGTCCGTGCCGCCGGGGGAGCCACTGTGATCGCGCACCCCTGGGGACGGGTGAGCCGCGACCAGCTGCCTCGGGAGCTGCTGGCCCGGCTGGCGGCGTCCGGACGCCTCGACGGGCTCGAGGTGGACCACCAGGACCACGACGCGGCCACCCGCGCCGAACTGCACGCGGTGGTCGCGGACCTGGGCCTGCTCGCCACCGGGTCCTCGGACTACCACGGCACCGGCAAGCAGGACCACGACTTGGCCTGCAACACCACCGCGCCCGAGGTGCTGGACGAGCTCGCCGTCCGTGTCGCCGCGCGCGGCGGCCGCCTCGAGTGACTTCACCCGGTGGAGGGGAGTGGCGGTGGTCAATCCCTGCCCCGGTACCGCTGCGGCCGGCGGTGTGCAAGGCTGGGCGAACCGACCAGGGGAGGTCCGGATGCCCGCGGAGGAACTGCTGCGCACGTACGCCCAGGTGGCGATCGAGGTGGGTCTGGGGGTGGAACCGGGCGACCGGGTGATGATCTCCGCGCCCGTCCAGCTGCCCGAGTTCGGGCGGATGCTCGTCGAGGCGGCCTACGACGCCGGTGCCGTCACCGCCGATATGCTGTGGTTCGACGACGGCGTCGAGCGGGCCCGCTTCACCCACGGAGGCGACGAATCGGCCTCTGCGATCAGTGGATTCAGCCAGTTCCTCAGGTGCTCCCATGACTCCGGGGCATCGGGGCTGCGGGTGCTCGCCGAGGATCCGGCGGCGCTGGCCGGTGCCGATCCTCAACGGGTCCAGCGGCACCGGCGGGTGAACGGCGAGTATCTGCACCCGGTGATGCAGGCGAGGGGCGACCTGAAGGTGCCGTGGGCGGTGATCGGCGCACCCATCCCCGCCTGGAGCCGGAGCGTCTTCGGTGACCTCGACCCCGAGGAGGCCACCGAGCGTCTCTGGGATGCGGTCCTGCGGGCCTGCCGGATCGACACTCCCGACCCGATCGCCGCCTGGCGGGCGCACTCCCAGGAACTGAACGACCGTGCGGCACACCTGAGTTCGCTGCCGATCCGGTCAGTGCGCTACGCCGGCCCCGGGACCGACCTCGTCCTCGGCATGACCGACCACGGGACCTGGAAGGGCGGCGGGGTGCGTACGCCGGCGGGGAAGCCGTTCGTGCCGAACATCCCCACCGAGGAGGTGTTCACCTCGCCGCACCGGATGAAGGCGGAGGGCACGGTCCGGGCCAGCAAGCCGCTGAGCTACTTCGGTGAGCTGATCGAGGACTTCTCCTTCGAGTTGTCCGAGGGCCGCGTGGTGTCCTGGAACGCCGGACACGGCGGGGAGGTGCTGGAGCGGGTCCTGGACACCGACGACGGATCGGTGCGGTTCGGGGAGGCCGCGATGGTCCCGATGAGCGGAGCGGTGGCCACCGAGGGGCTGGTGTGGAACAACATGCTCTACGACGAGAACGACGGCTGTCACATTGCGCTCGGCCAGTCCTACGCCTCCTGCTACGAGGGCTCCGAGGACCTCGGTCCGGACCAGCGGCTGGAGGCCGGGCTGAACTCGTCCGCGCTGCACGTGGACTTCGTGCTCGGCTGCCGGGAACTGGACGTGTTCGCGGTGTTGGACGATGGTTCGGAGACCCCGATCCTGATCGGCGGCGAGTGGGGCTTCACCGTCTGAACCACTTCCCCGACGTGGACTGACCCCCACCCGGAGGAGGGGAGTGGCGGTGGTAGATTGTCGCCGTGCATTCGGGAACCTGCTGGTGGCGGCCGTAACGACGGCCCACCCCTGATTCCACCAACCCACGGCCGTCCGTCGCAGGCGGCCGTTTCGCATGCCTGAGCCGGGCGGCGACCGATCGAGGAGAACGATGTCCGAACAGACCACGAGCGTGGCCGACACCGCGGGTGACGACCTCGCCCAGTCGACGTCCGACGCGTCCCTGCGCCGCACCGAGGCGCGCAGTGCCGAGATCGAGGCGCAGATCGCGACGGACCCGTCCGGCTTCCGCGTGATGACCGGCGACCGGCCCACCGGCAACCTGCACCTGGGCCACTACTTCGGGTCGCTCGCCAACCGGGTGCGGCTCCAGGACGCCGGGGTAGAGACCTACATCCTGATCGCCGACTACCAGGTGATCACCGACCGCGACGGCACCGGCCCGATCCACGAGCGGGTGCTCGGCATGATGGCCGACTACCTCGCGATCGGCCTCGACCCGGACCGCACCACGATCTACGCCCACTCGGCCGTGCCTGCGCTGAACCAATTGCTGCTGCCGTTCCTGTCCCTGGTCACGGACGCGGAACTGCGCCGCAACCCCACGGTGAAGGCCGAGCTGGAGGCCACCGGCGACCGGCCCATGTCGGGCCTGCTGCTCACCTACCCCGTGCACCAGGCGGCCGACATCCTGTTCTGCAAGGCGAACCTGGTGCCGGTCGGCAAGGACCAGCTGCCGCACCTCGAACAGACCCGCGTGGTCGCCCGCCGCTTCGACGAGCGCTACGGCCGCGTCGACCCGGCCCGGCCGGTGTTCCCGCAGGCCGAGGCGCTGCTCAGCAAGGCGTCCACCGTGCTCGGCCTCGACGGCACCAAGATGAGCAAGTCCAAGGGCAACGTGATCGAGCTCGGCATGGACGCCGACACCACCGCGAAGCTGATCAAGAAGGCCGTCACCGACTCCGACCGGCACATCACCTACGACCCCCAGAACCGTCCGGAGGTGTCGAACCTGCTGACGCTGGCCTCCCTGTGCACCGGCCGCGACCCGGTCGAGATCGCCGCGGAGATCGGGGACGGCGGTGGCGGCGGGCTGAAGCGGCTGGTCACCGAGTCGGTCAACGAGTTCTTTGCCCCGATTCGGGCCCGGCGGGCCGAGCTGGTCGCCCACCCCGACTACCTGGTCGACGTGCTGCGCAACGGCAACGCCCACGCCAACGAGGTGGGCGACGCCACCCTGGCCGAGGTGCGCCAGGCCATGAACATGGTCTACTGACCTCGGCAATCCTGCGCACGGTGGCCGGATCGCGGTCCCGGAAGGATGGCGCCATGGCGCACCCGATCATGTTCGACCCCGCCGATCCCTGGCTGGCGCAGGTGCGCGGCATCGCGCTCGGCCTGCCGGGCGCCGCGGAGAAGGTCTCCCACGGCCGCCCTGCCTTCCACACGCGCAAGGTGTTCGCCTACTACGGGGGCTCGATCCGCGTGGACGGGGCGTGGGTCGCCCACGACCAGGCGATCCTGCTGTTGGCGGCTGACCTTGCCGGCCAGGAGGCGTTGCGGGCGCGCCCGAATGCCTGGATTCCGGCCTACCTCGGACCGTCCGGCTGGACCGGCCTCGACCTCGGGCCCGAGACCGATCGGGACGAGCTCGCCGAGTTGGTGGAGGAGTCGTTCCGGGCGACCGCGCCGGCAGCCCTCGTGCGAGAGCTGGAGCGACGCTGACTGACCGCTCCCCAAGGAGCGGTTGCGTCTGACGTTGAACTACGAAG
>JAGQUI010000250.1 GCA_020438595.1 Propionibacteriaceae bacterium
CGTCCTGGCAGTGCAGTTCCAGCGCCTTGATCTTGATCTCCATGCCCTCGATGCGCTCGGTGAGCGACTTCACGAGGTCAAGCAGTTCCGCTTCGTCGGCCATGTCGATCACACCGGCCCGAGGCCGTGCTTCTTGGCCGGCCGCAGCTCGCGCTTCGTGGCCAGCAGCTCCAGGGCCATGGCCACCTTCCGCCGGGTGTCACCCGGGTCGATGATGTCGTCGACCAGGCCACGGGCCGCCGCCACGAACGGCGTCGAGAAGGTGTTGCGGTACTCCTCCACCAGCTCGGCGCGCTTGGCCTCCGGGTCCTCGGCAGCGGCGATCTCCTTGCGGAACACGATCCCCGCCGCGCCCTCGGCACCCATCACGGCGATCTCGGCGGTCGGCCAGGCGAACACCTTGTCCGCGCCGAGGTCCTTGCAGGCCATGGCGATGTAGGCGCCGCCGTAGGCCTTGCGCAGCACCACGGTGATCTTCGGGACGGAGGCCGCCGAGTACGCGTACAGCATCTTCGCGCCGTGGCGGATGATGCCGCCGTGCTCCTGCGCGACGCCGGGCATGTAGCCGGGGACGTCGACGAAGGTGACGATCGGGATGTTGAACGCGTTGCAGAACCGGACGAACTTGCTGCCCTTGTCCGAGGAGTTGATGTCGAGCACGCCCGCCATCACGTTCGGCTGGTTCGCCACAATGCCGACGCTGCGGCCGTTGATGTGGGCGAAGCCGACCACGATGTTCATCGCGTAGCCCGCCTGCACCTCGAGGAAGTCGGCGTTGTCGACCACCTTGGCGATGATGTCGCGGACGTCGTAGCCCTGCTTGCCGTCCACCGGGACGACGTCGTGCAGCGACGGGTCGTACTCCACGTTGTAGTCGCCCTCGACCAGCGGCGGCTCCTCGGTGTTGTTCTGCGGCAGGAAGCTGAGCAGCTTCTTCGCGATCAGGATGGCCTGCTCGTCATCGTCGGCCACGAAGTGGTTCACGCCGGAGACCGACATGTGCGCGTCCGCGCCGCCGAGCCGGTCGGAGTCGACCTCCTCACCGGTGACCTGCTTGATCACGCTCGGCCCGGTGATGAACATGTGGGCCTTGCGGGTCTGGATGACGAAGTCGGTCAGCGCCGGGGAGTAGGCCGCGCCACCGGCGCAGGGGCCGGCGATGATCGAGATCTGCGGCACCACGCCGGAGAGCAGGACGTTGGAGTAGAACACCTGGCCGTAGCCGGACAGGGAGTCGATGCCCTCCTGCACGCGGGCGCCGCCGGAGTCGTTGATGAAGACGAACGGGGTGCCCGTCTCCAGCGCCGCCTCCATCATCGCGACGACCTTCTTGGAGTGGGTCTCGCCGGCCGAACCACCCATCACGGTGAAGTCCTGGCTGGCGATGTGCACCGGCCGGCCGAAGACCGCACCCGTGCCGGTGACCACGCCGTCGGCGGGCATGTCCGCCTTGTCCATGCCGAACGTGACCGTCCGGTTCTTCCGGAACAGGCCGATCTCCTGGAAGCTGTCCGGATCGATCAGGGAGTCGATCCGCTCCCGGGCGGTCATCTTGCCGCCGTCACGCTGCTTCTGCAGCCGGGCCTCGCCCCCGCCGGCGCGGGCCGTCAGGCGGGCGTCGAGCAGTTCGGCGACCCGCTTCTTCATCGGTACTGGCTTCTTGCTCATCTCGTCCTACCTCAGGCCATCTCGACGGTGACGGTGTTCTCGCGTCCACCGAGGGACACCTTGTACTTGATCGGGCCGCGCACGGCGTTGGCCGCACCGCTGGCCGCATCGGCCTCGGCCTTCATCTGCTCCGGGGTCTTGCCGACGTTCTTCGGGCCATCGTCACGAGTGCTGAAGAAGCCGGGTGCGACACCGGGGAACATGGCGTAGGTGAGCACGTCCTCGTCGGTGCCGTTGAAGCCGTCCAGCTTCGTGGCGTCCTCGGTCAGCTTGTCCCACTCCGGAGGCAGCAGGTCGGCCGGACGCTCGGTGATCGGGTCCTTCTTGGCCTGCGCCTGGGCGATCGCGACCACCTCGGGGTTGCGCTCGCCGATGCACTCGCCGTAGTAGCCGAGCATCAGGTCGGCGAACTCGCCGGTCATCACCTTGTACTTGCCCATCAGCACGTTGAACACCGCCTGGGTGCCCACGATCTGGCTGGACGGGGTGACCAGCGGCGGGTGGCCGGCGTCCGCCTTGACCAGCGGCACCTCGGCCATCACGTCCTTGATCCGGTCGCCGGCACCCTGTGCCTTCAGCTGGCTCTCCATGTTGGACAACATGCCGCCCGGGATCTGGCTGGAGAAGATGTCGGTGTCGACCAGGGTCGCCGACTCGAACTCGGCGTACTTGGGCCGGACCGTCGAGAAGTGGTCACGGATCCTGATCAGCCGCTCCGGGTCGAGGTCGGTCGTGTAGTCGGTGCCCTCGAGCATCGCCACGAGCGACTCGGTCGGGTTGTGGCCCGGGCCGAGCGACATCGAGCTGATCGCGGTGTCGACCACGTCGGCCCCGGCCTCGATGGCCTTCTGCAGCGAGACCAGCGTGACGCCGGTGGTGGAGTGGCAGTGGACGTTGATCTGGACGTCCTCGCCGTAGGTCTCCTTGATGCCCCGGATGATGTCGTAGGCGGGCTGCGGCTGCAGCAGGGCGGCCATGTCCTTCAGGGCGAGCGACTCGGCACCCATGTCGAGCAGCTGGCCGGCCAGGTGCACGTAGCCCTCGACGGTGTGCAGCGGGGAGATCGTGTAGCAGATCGTGCCCTGCGCGTGCTTGCCGGTCTTCTTGACGGCCTGCATGGCGTGGGCCATGTTGCGGGGGTCGTTGAGCGCGTCGAAGACACGGAACACGTCCATGCCGTTCTCCGCGGACTTGTCCACGAACCGCTCCACCACTTCGTCCTCGTAGTGGCGGTAGCCGAGCAGGTTCTGGCCGCGCAGCAGCATCTGCAGCCGGGAGTTGGGCATCAGCTCACGGAAGGTCCGCAGCCGCACCCAGGGATCCTCGTTGAGGAATCGGATACATGCGTCGTAGGTAGCACCACCCCAGCACTCGACGCTCCAGTAGCCCGCCTGATCGATGTCCTCGCACGCCCCGACCATGTCTTCGAGGGCCATGCGGGTTGCCATCAGGCTCTGGTGAGCGTCGCGGAGGGCGAGCTCGGTCACACCAATGGTTCGCTGACTCATGGTTACCATCCTCGCAGACCAACTACTACACCTCGTCGTAACAGGGTGATTACGGACAGGCGTGAGACAAACGGTCTGACCTATGAGAAATGGTGCTGTGCGGAGCGCTCGAACCGGGGTGCCGCAAGCGAATTCACCGGACGCTGAGGCCTGGCCCGGAGCGGCTCAGGCCGGGTCGACGGCCTGGTCCCGGTGCCGGATCCTCGGCATCCGCTTGGCCATCTCGGCCTCGAACAGGCGGCCGACGGCGTCGGCGTCGATCTTGCCGTCCAGGGTGGGCAGGGTCTTGTTGAACGCCCGCTGGCAGACCACCAGCCACGCCTGGCCCATGGCGAGGGTGAGCGAGGACGCGACCGAGGCGTTGATCACGCCGCCGACCACGCTCCCGGCGCCCGGGATGAACTTCAGCAGGCCCGCAGCGGCCGCGCGTCCGGCGGACGTGGCGACCGAGGTGGACGCGATCGCGAGCAGGGCCGACTTGTCCAGGCCGAGCCCGTGCAGGTGCGCGATCCGGGCCATCATCGACAGCTGGATCGGCACCAGGATCGCGGCGGACGAGAACGGGATCGGCACGGCGGCGGCCGCTGCCGCGGCGGTCACGGCTGCGGCGACGGCCTTGTTGGACTGAGACGCCTTGAGTTGAACATCGATCGCCTGCGCGGCCGCAAGGGCTCCCTGGACCGCTTCCGGAGCGACGCGAAAGGTGGCGCCGAGGACCTCCATCAAGCCGTAGGGCGGCTGACCGGTGAACTGGTCCCTCATCGCGTAGGTCAGGTACGGGCGGCCGTCCACGATCGGCAGGTTGCGGGCCTGGAGCTGGCGGGCGAGCTCGAGCGCGTCCGGGTGGTACTGCCCGTCCCGCATCGGCACCTGGGTGAGCACCAGCACGACCGGCAGGCCGAGGTCGGCCAGGGTCCGGACGAAGCGCTCCTCGAAGTCCTCGAACCGTCGGTCCATGCCGCGCACGCAGTACCACGCGACGTGCAGCTGCTCGTCGACCGGCTTGGCGCGACTCTCCTTCACCGCCTTGGTGAGCTCCTTGACGATCTGGTCGTCGTCGCGGCCGAGTTCGAGGCCCCGGGTGTCGATCACGCCGAGCGAGCCGCGCTTGTCGAGGTAGAGGTGGGAACCGTTGGTGACCGGGGCGCCGATGCCGGTGGCCGCGACGGGCTCGCCGAAGATGGCGTTGACCAGCGTCGACTTGCCGACCCCGGTCTTGCCGAAGACGGCGATGTTGACCCGGCCGAGCTCCGCCTCCTGCTTGGCGAACTCCGCCCGGAAGCTCTCGGTGAACCATTGCGTCACGCGGACCAGCCTAGGGGCGGACGCCGCGCAGGCCATGGGGCCTGTCCCTGGGCCGACCCGGGCCGGGCCCCGGCGGCCGCGTTCAGGACGGCGCGATCTGCACCTGTT
>JAGQUI010000251.1 GCA_020438595.1 Propionibacteriaceae bacterium
GTCGGTGCGCAGCCGCGCGGCCAGGGCGTCCTCGACGTCGCCGTCGGCGAGCATCCGTCGCAGCACGTCGTCGCAGTGCGGGTGCGCGGCCAGCTTCGCCAGCACGGCGTCGAAGAACGGCGTGCCCAGCGCTTTCGCCAGGGTCGCCAGGTCGACGGACGCCAGGTCCGTGCGCTCCAGCGCCAGCAGCGCCTTCAGGTCGCCCAGCGAGCGGACGCGCAGGGCCGGCTGGCCGGTGCCCCCGTTCACCAACTGGTCCGCCAGCGGCAGGTACGCCTCGCTCGCCGGGGCCGACGCCGGCCGGTCCGGGTCGAGGTCCAGGTCGAGGGCGGCCCCGTTCGCGGAGAACGGGCTGACCAGCAGGCCGATCCCCGCCGTCCACGCGGACGCCGACGCCACGAACGTCGACACCGGCACGTCGCGGGCCAGCCCGATCGGCAGGTAGGCCAGCAGGGTCTGGATCGCGTCCACGCCCTGGTCCTGGTCGTGCGCCCCGACCAGGTACGGCCGGTCCTCGTTCAGGCACTGCAGCAGCCGGGCCAGCTCGGCCACGTCGTCGGGGTCCCGCGACACCCGGGGCCGTCGCACCGGACTCAGGCTCAGCGCCGGCAGGTCGGCCGGATGCGCGGACAACTCGTCCTCCAGCAGCACCCCGCGGTCGGCGAGCGCCCACAGGTCCCAAGCCGAGAGGCCCAGGCCCGCCCGGATCGCGTGCACCTGGTACTGCCCGGGCCGCCGGCTGGCCGTGGAGTAGGTCTTGGCCACCAGCAACGCCCCCGAGGCGTCCGGCCGGAACTCCAGGCACACCGGCGGCACGGTTCCCGCGGGGACGTTCGCCTCGTCGGAGAGGTAGCGCGCGGCCGCGCCGAGCCCGGCGAAGCTGTCCCGCGGCGGCAGCTCCCAGCCCGGTGACGCGGCCACGGGACCCATGCCGCTGACGCCGAGCAGGTTGGACGGCGACCAGGCGAGCACCAGTTGCTCGGCCGCGACCTCAGTCGGCATCGCGGTCTCCCACGATCCGCAGCGCCCACAGGATCGCGAGCAGCGGCTCGGTGACGTTCAGGGGACGGGCCGGCGCGAAGCGTCCCTCCGCGTCCGGGGCGCACCCCATCGCCGACACCGCGTGGACCGACCGGACGTCGGTAAGGGTGAACACGGCCTCGACTATGCCGCGTGCGCCGTAGCTTGTCAGCAGGTCGTACGGCAGGTCGCCCTGCGCGTCGAGTTTCTGCTGCATCCCCGAGTACAGGCCGCGGTCGAGCGCGAGCGATCCGAAGCTCCTCGCGCCGGTGCCCCGGGTGGTCAGCAGGGGAGTCAGCTCGTCGGCCTTGGCGAGCACCAGCGCCACCGGGAGGTCGCGCGCGGGGTGGCGTCCCTGGTAGCGCGGGTGCGCCCGCAGCACCCGCTCGAGGTTCGTCACGACCTGGTGCATCTGGCGCGGCCCGGCCGCCTCCGCGCCGGTCAGCGGATAGCCCGCCGGGAGGTCCGTGAGCGCCTTCGGCGTGACGAACACGATCGCCGCGTCGAGGGCGTGCAGGAACGGGTTGTGCTGGGCGAGCACCTGGGTGCTCTGCTGGTTCTCCCCGGACGCGTCGAAGAAGAGCAGGTTGGCCCGCTGCTCGCCGGCGACCATCCGCACGACCAGGGGACGCGTGGTCGCCTCGCCGATCAGCGGTTGGGTCGCCGCTGGCGCGAAGCCCTGTTCGAGCCGGCGGGCCATGTGCTGGTTGTAGTAGTCCTGCGACTCGTCATCGGCCAGCGTGCAGTGGATGCCGAGCCCGGACAGCCGGGCGTGGTCGACCACCTCGGAGACGAGCCGGCCGAGGTAGGTGGTCTTGGTGGTCTGCGGGGAGCCGATCAGGCCGATCACGATCGTCCGGGTCTCGGCGAAGTCCTCGGGCAGCTGGTGGCCCTTCGGGCAGTACCAGTTCGCGCCCAGCTCGAGCCGCTGCCGGGCGTTGGCGACCCTGCGGTTGTGCAGCCACTGCTGCGCGGCGGCAGGCAGCCGGGGGATCAGGTCGTCGACCGGGAGCGGGTTGCGCTGGGCGAGGACGGTGCCGGTGCGATCCCTCAGCACGAACTCGCGGGAGTCGTGGAACTCCGCGCACATGGGGCACAGGATCATTGCCAGTGCCTCGTCAGCACCAGCGACCAGAACAGCAGCATCACGAACATGAACACCGCCAGGGCGGACGCCCGGCCGCGGTACCGGTTCCAGCGGGCGACCCTGGACTGCCGCTCGCGCGCGGTCTGCTGCAACGCCCGGAACTCGTGGTTCACCACACCACCCCGATCAGCCACTGCAGCACCATCGCCGCGAACAGCGACACCACGGCGCCGCCGAGGTAGGCGGCCGACCGCACCAGTGCCGGCACGTGCTTGTCGCCGAACGGCCCGTCCGGCCCTGCGTAGCGCAGCGCGGTGCGCCACCACGGCTCGGCCACGGCGTAGTCGGCCGGATCGAGCACGACGGTGGCCGGCATCTCCGGGATCAGCGCGGTGGCGTGCTCGGAGAGCTGCTGGCGCAGGTCGGTGGCGCCCGGACGCCGCTCCGGCGCCCAGGCGAGTGCGGCCCGGACGGCTTCACGCAGGGCCGGATCGGGGATGCAGTCGAGGTCGAGCACCTTCTGCGGGCCGTTCGCGCCCTCGCCGAGCGCGGCCAGCAGCACCGGGTCGAAACGTCCGTCGCAGTACGGGTGGTAGTCGCGGCGGAACATCGACACCACGGTGAGGCCCCAGCTGAACACGTCCGAGAGCGGGCCGATCCTGCGTCCGGGCCGGGGCAGCACCTGCTCGGGGCTGGCGAAGCTCGCGGTGGTCAGCATCGGCAGCGACGTGCTCGCGTCGGCGTCGCGGGACGACTCGAAGTCGATCAGCCAGGTGCGGGTGGGAGTCACGATCACGTTGCTCGGCTTGATGTCCAGGTGCGCCTCGCCGGACGTGTGCAGTTGCGCGATCTCGGCCAGCAGGTAGTCCGCGTACAAGCGCTTCAGTTCCGGGCCGGTTGACGCGTCGAGCCGGTTCATCGGCACGCCCTGGATGAACCTGCGGGCCACCCAGCGGTACCCGGCGTCCTCGCCTGCGGAGTGGAAGAGGTCCTCGGCGCGCGCCCAGGTCTTCTCCTCGGCCAGGCAGTTCTCCGCGATCGGGCCGACGCTGCGCTGGCCGCTGCCGGGGGTGGAGGTGATCCGTGCGACCTTCACGGTGAGCAGCACCGGGTCGCTGTTCGGCTGGCGTCCCGGTGCGACCCCGAAGAAGGGCAGGGGCTTGGCCGATTCGGCGAGCGTGACGTGCCCGGGCCGCAGCCGGCGCTTGATCGTGATGCCGTCCAGCCGTCGCGGGTCGCTCTCCAGCAGCTCGTACCCGATCTCCGGGCGGCTGTCGGTCACGAGGACGGTCTGCTCGGTCATGTCGTTTCAAATGTACGGGGGGCACCAAGGCGCCCGACTCCGGGGAATCCCCGGTCCGGCCCCGGTGCGCGCGGGCACGGAACGGGCGGGCCGGCGCAGCCGACCCGCCCGTCCCCGGTGTGCCTACCGGTGGTGGTGACCCTTCTTCAGGCTCTGCTTGGCCATCCACTGCCAGATGTGCAGGCCCTTGTCGGTGGTCGGGGCGTTGCGGGCAACGTAGATCCACGACCAGTGCGTCGGGTAGGTGACGCCGTCCCAGGTGACGTCGTCGTAGGCCGAGAGCAGCGCGCCCGGCACCGTGTCGGCGAGGTGCTGGCCATTGGCCTCGAACGGCACCGTGTCGTCGGTGATGGCCTGGACCACCCAGGTCGGCGTGGTCACCGCGGCGAGTTCGTCATCGGTGATCATCGTGGTGCCGCGGAACGCGATCGCCGGGCAGATCGGCACCTCGGCCGCGAAGAAGCCGGGGTTGTCGACGACGAGCCGCGGGGTCATGTAGCCGCCGTTGGAGGCGCCGACCACGTAAATGCGGCTGGTGTCGATCCGGTTGTGCTTCACGACGGTGTCGATCAGCTGCTTCAGCTTCGCCGAGTAGCCCATCTCCGGGTCGTTCAGCCAGTAGTCGGTGGCCTGCGGGGCGAGCACGTAGGCGCCGCCGAAGATGGCCTGTGCCTTCGGGGTGATGAAGCCGAGCGCCCCGCGGTTGGCGATCAGCGGCAGGTCGTTGTCCTGGGCCTCGGCCCAGCCGCCCTCGCCGCCGCCGTGCAGCCACACGATCAGCGGACGCTTGCCGCGGCCGTTGGGATCGTAGAGCCGGTAGTTCAGGCCGGCGGCGGAGCCGAACCCGAACGCGTCCACCTCGGGATCGACGACGTCGCCCTGGTCCAGCGAGGAGAACGTGAACGGGGTGCCGTCCTTCAGGGTGATCGGCTCGTTCTGCGTCACCGTGTAGGCGAGGTCCAGCATGATGTTGCGGCCGACGCTGTTCGCCCACGCGAAGGTGGACGCTCCGGTGACTCCGAAGCCGTTCTCGAGTTCGATCACGACCCGTCCCCGCTTGTCCAGGTGGACGCCGGTGACGGTCCGATCGACGTCGAACGTGCCGAAGACCGTGGCCGGGTTGAGCGAGGTGTAGGGATTGGTGCCGGTGGCGTGCACGCTGAACGTGTCCGCCGA
>JAGQUI010000252.1 GCA_020438595.1 Propionibacteriaceae bacterium
TCCTTCCTGAGGTTGGCGAGGTCCTCGAGCATCACCTCGTTCGACGCGGACGCCTGGCTGCTGCGCAGGTTGTCGAGGTTGAGCCGCACCTCGGTCTGCGCGGACGCCGTCGCCGCGTCGCGGGAGGCGAGCGCCTTGAGGTAGGCGGTGCGGGCCGCGTCCGCGGCCAGCCGGTAGTCGCCCAGGGTGTTGTCCGTGGCCGTGCGGGTGGCGCGGTACTGGGCCTCGGCGTTGTCGTAGGCGGTGGTGGCGGCGGTCAGGGAGAGCTGGGCCCGGGCGGCGACGTCGGCGAGCGCGTCGACAGCAGCCTGCGCGGCGTCGAGGGAGGTCTGCGCCGCGGCCAGGGTGTCGAGTTCGGCCTGGGTCACGCCCGCCCCGGCGGCGTCCACCACGGCCTGGGCGGCCGCCCATGCCTGCTGTGCAGCCGTGAGCTCGTCGTTGCCCGCCGCCAGGTCGGCGAGGGCCTTGTCGTAGGCGTGCTGCGCACTGGCCACGGCACCGGCGGCGGTGTCGACGGCGGCCCGCTGGGCCAGCAACTGGGGGTTCTCCCCGTCGTCGAGCGCGCCGGCGTAGTCCCGGTAGGCCTTGCGGGCCTTCTCCCACGCGCTCCTGGCGCTGGCCACGGCTGAGTCAGCGCCGGCGACCGCGCTGTTGGTGCCGTTCGCCAGCGCCGTCCGGGACGCGTTGTAGCGGTCCTCGGCGGCCTGGACGGCGGCATCGGAGGTGCGTGCCGACTGATCGATGGAGGCGAGCTTCGTGCTGATCTGCCGGTCCAGCGTGGTCGTGCTCAGCCTGCCCAGGGCATCGCCCTTCTCGACCACCTGGCCGACCGAGACGTCGACCCGGTCGACGGCGTAGGCGAGCGCGGAGTACACCTTGTAGGTGCGGGCGCTGGCCACCGTGCCGGTCGTGGCGACGGTGTCCTGAATGGTGGTGGGGGCGAGCACGGTGATGTCGGAGGCCACCAGGGCGGCCGTGGGCGGCTGCAGCGTTGCCACGGCGAAGACCGAGGCGGCGACGGCGAGCGCTGCTGCCCCGACGCCCACGACGAGCCAGCGCCGGCGGCGCCGCCGACCCGGCCCGGGGGTCGGGGCGGGGCCCGGCGCGGGGCCGGGCTGAGCGGGTGAGGTCATGTGACGCGCGCCTCCTCATCGGTCCAGTGGTCCTGCGCGGGTGCGGCGGACGTCGGGCCCACACTGCGGCCGTGCTCGGTCAGTCGTCCGTCCAGAATGCTCACGATCCGCTCCGCGTGGCGGGCGATGTCGCGCTCGTGGGTGATCATGATCACGGTGCGGCCGTCGTGGTGGATCTCCTCGAACAGCTCCATCACCTGGGCCCCCGTGTGCTGGTCGAGCGCCCCGGTGGGCTCATCCGCCAGGAGCACGGACGGCTCAGTGACGAGCGCACGGGCGATCGCGACGCGCTGCTGCTGGCCGCCGGAGAGCTGGTTGGGCAGGTGGTGCGCCTTGTCGCTCAGGCCCACCCGGTCCAGCAGCCGCAGCGCCCGCTCGCGGCGTTCGGAGGACCGGATGCTCGAGTAGATCAGCGGGAGCTCGACGTTCTCCAGCGCGTTCAGTCGCGGCAGCAGCTGGAAGCTCTGGAAGACGAAGCCCACCCAGGTGTTGCGGATGTGCGCGAGTTCGACCTGGTCGAGATCGACCACGTCGTTGCCGGCCAGGACGTAGCGGCCGCTCGTCGGCACGTCCAGGCAGCCCAGGATGTTCATCATCGTCGACTTGCCGGATCCGGACGGGCCGAGGATGGAGACGAACTCGCCCTGCCGAATGCTCAGGTTGACGTGGTGGAGCACCTCGGTGGCGGTCTCCCCCATGACGTAGCTCTTGCACAGGTCGCGCATGGTGATGAGCTCGGGGCGACCCGCGGAGGACGGCAGCACCGCAGGGCCGGCCGTCGCCACGTCCGCGTGGAGGCCGCTCCCAGGCCCGGCTGCGGGCTCGACCCTGGCCTCAGGGCTCACACGTCCAGCCTGTCACTCCCCGCCAAACGGCGCAGAGGGTGCGCCGAGGTCGTCGGTGGACGGGCGCAGACCCGACCGGGGAGCCGGCCGTACGACGGTCACTCGACCCACGCCGCGTCCCGCACCTTGCCGAGGGCGTTGTACTCGACCCACACCCACTGGGTGTCGCTGCCGCACAGGGCGTACTTCCAGCGCTCGTAGTCGGCAGCCTTCCAGTCGAGCGTGCCGTGGGAGTAGAGCTTCCAGTAGACGATGCCCTCGGTGTCACCGATCCTCACCCGGGCGGCGTCCTGGGCGGTCGCGCAGGTCTGCGTCGTGGTCTCGACCACCACGCTCTGGCGGCGGACCTTCTTCTTGATCGCGGACAGCGCGCCACTGCGGTACCGCACCCGGTACTTGACCAGAGTCTTCACCGTGTAGGTTCCTGCGGGCAGCCACGTCGACCTGCGGTGCTTGGCGATCCGCTTGCCGTCCTCGTTCCACACCGAGATCCACTTCTTGACGATCTTGACGTTGCCCCGGGTGGACACCTGGGCCTTCACCTTGACCTTGCCGTCGGTCGGGACCGGCGCCGGGGAGATCGTCGGGATCGTGACCACCGGGGCCGCCTGGGCGGTTCCGGTGGCAGCGCCGGACCAGACGAGGCCGAGGATCAGGGACGAGACGATCAGGACGGGTTTGCGCATGGCGGACTCCTCACCTGTTCGGCCCAGCCTAACCCCGATCGGGCGCCGTGTGCCTTGTGATCGCCGCGCTCCTGTACGTCATTGAAGTACAACGCGCGCCCGTCGCCGTTCACCCCTACCGGTTGACCCCGCTCATGTCGGCGTAGCGGTCGCCGGCCGGGGCGCCGACCGCGTCGAGCGCGGCCAGCTGGTCCGCGGTGAGGGTGAGTCCGTCCGCGGCGACGTTCTCCTCGACGCGGTGGGCGTGCCGGGTGCCGGGGATGGGCACGACGTCGTCGCCCCGGGAGAGCAGCCAGGCGAGCGCGACCTGGCCCAGCGTGGCGTCCACCTCGTCGGCGATGGCGCGCACCCGCTCGACGATCTCGAGGTTGCGGGTGAGGTTGTCGCCGGTGAAGCGCGGGTTGTGCCGGCGGAAGTCGGACGCGTCCAGCTGGGCGGCGGAGCGGATGGTGCCGGTGAGGAAGCCGCGTCCGAGCGGTGAGTAGGCGACGAACCCGATGCCGAGCTCGCGGACGGTCGGCAGGATCGCGGCCTCGGGGTCGCGCGACCACAGCGAGTACTCGGTCTGGAGCGCGGTGACGGGGTGGACGGCGTGGGCGCGGCGGATGGTCTCCGGCGCGGCCTCGGAGAGGCCGTAGTGGAGGATCTTGCCCTCGGCGATCAGGTCGGCCAGCGCACCGACGGTCTCCTCGATGGGTGTGTCCGGGTCCATCCGGTGCTGGTAGTACAGGTCGATGTGGTCAGTGCCCAGGCGTTGCAGCGAACCCTCGACGGCGATGCGGACGTTCTCCGGGGTGCCGTCGAGACCGCGGGTGCCGTCCTGGCGGTGCCGGATGGTGCCGAACTTGGTGGCGATCTTCACCTCTTGGCGGTGGCCGGCCAGCGCGAGCCCGAGCAGTTCCTCGTTGAGGTAGGGCCCGTACATCTCGGCGGTGTCGAACAGGGTGACGCCGAGGTCGATGGCGCGGTGGATGGTGGCGACCGAGCCGGCGTCGTCGGTGCCGGCGCCGGTGTAGAAGGCGGACATGCCCATGCAGCCGAGGCCGATCCGGCCGACCTCGAGCCCGTCTCCCAGAGTGGTCTTCCTCACGATGGACTCCTTTCCCACCCCCGGTACCCACAGTTACCACCCCCCGGCAAACCGGGTGGCCGGCCGCGACGCCTGCGCGGGTGGGGGCTCGCCGGGCTCCTCGCGCGCCGGGGGAGAGATCCTGCTGATCCCCGGACCTCGGGAGTGGCCCACCTCGGGCAGACCCTCGCCGTGGCAGACGTGGACCCAGCGCGGGCGCTGGCCGGGTTGCCGCGCTGAGCGGCTGCAGGGCGCCTGTCGCGGGCCGCCGTCCCGCACGATCGCCCATCGTGTCGCCCGTACGGGGTCTGGCAGGCGTGGCCCTGCGGTCGGCAAGCTGGCGGCGTGCCAGTCCTGACTCAGACCGCGTCGATCGACGCCGACGTCCAGCCGTCCGAATCGTCGCCCTACGTCCCGCGCCACAGCGCGCAGGGCTGGGCGACGGAGTCCGGGCTGAGCGTCGTCTCGTGGTCGCGCTGGGGTTTCCGCCGGCTGTACGCCTACACGGCGGACGGTGAGCAGGTCGGCTGGGTGGACCTCGACAGCTGGCACCGGGTGCTCACCATGCCGGAACTGGAGGCCACGTTCGATGCCGCGCTGCGGGAGACGGCCGGCGGCACGCAGGAGTCCTCCTACGCGCCGCGTCGCGGCGTCGCCGACGTCGCGGACGTCGCGGACGTCGCGGACGTCGCGCCGCCGGATCTCGCGGGCAAGGGGCCGGACGAGGAGCCGGCGGATTCGAGCCCGGAGTTCCCGGGCCGGCGGGCGCTCTCCGGTGAGGCCGGGGAGTCCGACGCCCGCGCCGAAGCAGCTACCGCGCGGCGCGCCTTCTGACGCCGCGGCGTCGGTTC
>JAGQUI010000253.1 GCA_020438595.1 Propionibacteriaceae bacterium
CCCGAGACGGACAACCTGCACTACGAGGGCGAGCTGGCGGTGGTGATCGGGCGGATCTGCCGCCGGGTGCCCGCCGAGCGCGCCGCGGACGTGATCTTCGGCTACACGATCGCCAACGACGTCACCTGCCGCGACCTGCAGAACGCCGACGGCCAGTGGACGCGGGCCAAGGGCTACGACAGCTTCTGTCCGCTCGGCCCGTGGATCGCCACCCACATCGACCTGGCCGAGGCCGGTGGGCTCGACCTCGTCACCACCGTCAACGGCGAGCCGGTCCAGACCGCCAACACCTCCCTGATGGTGCACTCGATCGCCGACCTGGTGGCCCACGTGACGTCGTTCACGACCCTGCTCCCCGGGGACGTGATCCTCACCGGGACGCCGGCGGGCGTCGGCCGGATGCTGCCGGGTGACGAGGTCGGCGTGACGATCTCCGGCATCGGCACGCTCACCAACCCGGTCGTGGCAGAGGACGCCTGAGGTGTCGGCTCTCGGGGATGTGTTCCGGCGCCGGCTGGACGGACTGGTCGTCTACGAGCCGCAACCGGGCGTGACCTATGCCGAGGTGCTGGTGGTCGACGACCCGCTGCGGGCTCGCTGGCGGACGATCATGATGGGCGTCGGCGGGGCGATGCTCGGGGTGCTCACCTACGTCCTGCTCGCCCCGTGGATCACGATCGGGGTGATGTCGCTGTTCTGGCTCGGCCAGGGCTCGCCCGGCGACCTGTTGCCGTGGGCGACCGCGCGAACCTCGACGTTCTCCGAGCCTTCCGGCATGGTGGCCACCCACCTGGGCCTGGCCACCCTGATCCCGATCAGCATGGGCCTGGTGCTGTTCCTGCACCGGTTCCACCCGCACTGGCTGCACTCGGTGCAGCCGGGCTTCCGGTGGCGGTTCGCCTTCGCCACCGGTCTCGCGGCGTTCGTCGTCGTGGGCGGGGTCTGGGCGCTCACCCGGATCGGCCAGGGCTGGACGATCCAGCCGGAGCCGGCGTTCTGGGGCTTCGTGGTGGCGATCCTGCTCACCGCCCCGCTGCAGGCGGCGGCCGAGGAGTACTTCTTCCGCGGCTACGTGCTGCAGGCGCTGCACACCACCGCTCCCAACAGCCCCTGGTTCGGGGTGGTGGGGTCGGCGGCGGTGTTCGCCCTGATGCACGGCACCCAGGACCTGCCCGCCTTTCTGTACCGGTTCGTGTTCGGCGTGGTCGCCGGCTGGCTGGTGGTGCGGACCGGCGGCCTGGAGGCCGGGATCGCCGCCCACGTGGCCAACAACGTGATCGCCTTCGGCTGGGCCGCGCTGGCGGGGACGATGACGGAGACCCGAACCACGACCACGACGACCTGGGCCGAACTCGGCTGGAGCCTGGCCGCGTTCGGGGGCTTCGCTGCGGTCGCGGTCTGGATCGCCTCCCGGATGAAGGTGGCCACCACCACGCCCGGCACCCGGTTTGTTGGCGGCGACGAGGTCTAGTAAAGTCTCTCCCCGGCCGTAGGGCCGACTTTGGGGTATGGGGTAATTGGCAGCCCGCCGGATTCTGGTTCCGTCAGTCTAGGTTCGAGTCCTAGTACCCCAGCGCAGCGGATTCGCGGCAGCTGGAGAGCTTCCGGTAGTCTTCGCTGACGTTGCGTGAGCAGCTTGGCCCCGTTGTGTAGCGGCCTAGCACGCCGCCCTCTCAAGGCGGTAGCGGGGGTTCGAATCCCCTCGGGGCTACAAGGTGAAACCCCTTGTCAGAGGCAACTCTGGCAAGGGGTTTTCGCTGTCCTGGGAGGCCGGATCGGCCGACTGAACACAATTTGGACACAGTTTCCGCACGATGAGGTGCGTTGAGGAGGTTGGAAACGCCCCTATCGGGCCTCTCCGACGCCCTCGGCGACGGGTGCCTGACCGACCCGGATCGGGGCCTCTGACGACCCCGGGCGCGTCCCATCGAGTTCTGTCCGCCGGGCAGCATCCATGGCGTCGGCGACCGTGTCGAGGCGGTCTGCGAACAGGTGGCCGTACAGGTCCAGGGTCATCGTGGCGGACTTGTGGCCGAGCATCCGCTGGACCACCTTCACGTCGGCGCCCGCCGCGATCGCGAGGGATGCCGCGGTGTGGCGGAACTCGTGCGGGTGGAAGTGCTTGGTGAAGACCGGGATGTCAACGCCGCCGCGGTGGACGCTGACCGGCTGGCCGTCCTTGACCTTGCGAATGCACAGCCCCATCTCCTCCGCGGCCGGCACCAAGGCCGCCCGCTGGAAGGTCTGGGCGCGCAGGACACCGCCGCGCGGTCCGACGAAGACCAGGTCGTCGGCTGCCTTCCCGCGGATTGCTGCCGCCAGGTCGGCGATCAGGAACTGAGGGATGGCGACCTCGCGTCGCTCGTGACCCTTCGTGGCGCCCCACGTGAGGACGCCCTTGATCGGTGACACCGACTCGGCGACGATGACCCGCCGTCGTTCAAGGTCGACGCGTCCGACGCGCAGCGCCGCCACCTCGCCCCACCGGAGCCCGGTGTAGGCGAGGAATCGGACCAGCAGGTCCCAGTCGGGTCCGACCAGTCGAGCCATGTCCTCGACCTGGGTGTGGGTCAGGAAGCGCTTCTCGGTGGTGTGCACCCGTGGCAACGAGATGTTCTCGGCGACGTTCCGGGAGATGCGGCCGTCCCGGACCGCGGTTGCGAGCACCTGGGAGAAGACGCGATGGATCTTGCGGACGCTGGCGGGTGCGAGCTGGATTCCCGCGATCCACAGCTGGACCTCGGAGTGAGTGATCTTGCCGATCGCGAAGTCTCCCCAGCGCGGCTTGACGTGGACCCGGATGGCGTTCTCGTAGCGGTCGCGAGTCTTCGGCGTGAGGTTGGTCTTTCCGGCCAGCCAGTCATCCGCCCACGGTCCGAGCTTGACCCTCCCGCGGGCGGGATCCACGTAGCCCCCGGTGGTCTTGGCGCCTTCGACGCCGCTGAGGTAGGCCTCCGCATCGCGCTTGCGGGCGAACGCCTTGCTGCGGCTCTTGCCGTCTGGCGTCCGCCACCGCGCGTAGTAGCGACCGTTGGTCCGCCGGTCGATCGTTCCCATGAGTGCTGCGCTCTGTTCCCGCTGCCCGGCGGTTCAGCGGGAGCCGTCGTACTGGCGATCCAGCCAGGCGAGGACGTCGCTCCTCTTGTAGCGGACTCCCCGCGGGCCGAGGTGGAACCAGCGCGGCCCGATGTCCTGGTATCTCCACGTGCGCAGTGTCGCTCCCGGGGTCCGCAGCATCAGGGCCACCTCGGCCGTCGTCAGCAGGGCGTCCTCGCCCAAGGACGCGACGTTCGTGTGGACGTGACCGGGCGACGATGCGTACGTGCTGCCGGCGAAGTCGTCGAAGTTGCCGGCGGGTTCGTAGCTGACGGTCATGGCATCCTCCTCGGGGATCGCAGTCGCTCCATGAACCACTAAGCCGAAAACACCCCCTCGATCCGGACAGAACCGACTACTCAGTCTTCGGCACCCTCCACTCCCAGAAACGACGCCCGGCCCCGCGCAGCGGCAAGGGGGGAGTCGGCTGGCCGGTCGTCGACCTGTGGCGGGCCCGCTGGGCATGGTCGTACGCTGACGGCATCGGGGTCCGGCTGCCGCGCCTGGGGGTGGGTTTGCGGTGCCGGGCCCTCCACACGTTCCGCCAGCAGCTGCTCTGCGCGGCGATTCACGGGCCTGCACGCTAGAGCCGGTACCTCAGCCTCGGCCGAACATCCTCCTCGGGGAGCCAGCTGTATCTGGTGACGCCGCGGGTGGGGTTCCACTCGACGCAGATCCTGCCTTGGTCGCTGTGGAGGGCGACGCCGGGTCGGATTTCGGTGTGGGTGCGCCAGACGAGCCTGATCAGGACGAGGCGGCGTCCTTCGTAGAGCTTGTCCTTGCTGGGTCCGTGGGGCGGTCCGAGTGCGTTGAGGGGTGCGGGGTAGAGGCGTTCGGACACTCCATCAGGGTAGAACAGCTGTTCGATTTCAGAAGGCTCCTGACGGCCGTTACGTCACAGGCCCTGGTCAGTCGTCGAGGTGGTCGAGGATCTCGTTGGTGATCTGGGTGGCTGCCGTGTCGAGCTGGTAGGCGTCGAGCGAGGTCGTGATCAGCGGGTCGAGATCGGTGCGGAACAGGCGGTTCTGGAGCTTCTTGGCGAGGTTGTCTCGTGCTCGTGCCGCGGTGAGTCCTTCAGGCCGGTAGGGGTCGAACGCGGCGAGGATGGTGGCTGCGGGGAGGTGGAGCTGGTTGAGCGCGAGCCACAGGTCGAACAGGTCGCGGCCCTTGGATCGTTGGTAGAGGGCGCGGATCTTGGTCGCGACGAGTTCGGCGGGCTGGAAGGTCTGGACCGGAGTCTGCCCGCTCCACCAGCCCGAGTCGACGGCGTAGGGTCGCAGGATCAGGGGGAGGGCGGGGGAGCGTTCGTGGGTGTTGACCTCGATCTTGATCCGTAGCGGGATGCCGGAGGCGGCGGTGGTTCTCCAGTAGACCTTGGGGTGTTGGCTGACGCGGGTGTTGACGGTGTAGCCGAGGTCTACACCGAG
>JAGQUI010000254.1 GCA_020438595.1 Propionibacteriaceae bacterium
GACCGAGACCGACGAGGACGTGCTCGGCATCGCCGACATGGCCGCGCACGTGATCGAGGCCGGTCGGCGGGCGGCCGGGACCCGCGACATCCGCTGCACGATCAGCATCGGCGGGTTCGTGCCGAAGCCGCACACCCCGTTCCAGTGGGTCGCGCAGGCCGACCCCGAGACGATCGACCACCGGCTGCGGCTGCTCAGGGAGAAGATCCGCGCCGACCGCAGGTACGGGCGGGCCATCGGCATGCGCTACCACGACGGCAAGCCGGGCCTGATCGAGGGCCTGCTCAGCCGTGGCGACCGCCGGGTGGGCGCGGTGATCGAAGAGGTGTGGCGCGACGGGGGAGTGCTGGACGGCTGGAGCGAGCACTTCTCCTTCGACCGCTGGACGGCCGCGGCCGAGCGCGCGCTCGCGCCCTTCGGGGTCGACCTCGCGTGGTTCACGACGCGGGAGCGGCCGCAGGGCGAGGTGCTGCCCTGGGACCACCTCGACGCCGGCCTCGACCGCGACTGGCTCTGGCAGGACTACCAGGACTCGCTCTACGGCGCCGAGGTGGAGGACTGCCGCTGGTCCGGCTGCTACGACTGCGGGGTCTGCCCCGAGTTCGGCACCGAGATCCAGATCGGTCCCACTGGCCGCTCGCTGCTCCCGCTCACCGTGGTGAACCGCGCCGGCTGACGCGAACCGTCCCCGGGTCTGTGGCACTCTGGGCGACGTGCGTATCCGCCCCTGGGCCGTCCTCGGCATCCTCGCCGCGACGGTTGCCGTCCTGCTGGTCGGGCCGGTGCCGGCGGCGCAGGCCGCATCGGGCTACACCCTGACGGCGCGGTACGGCACCGGGGTGACCACGACCGACACCGCGATCAGGCTGGGCGTGACCTACCGGCACAACGGCAGGCTGGTGAAGAAGAAGTCCACCGCGAAGCTGCAGTACCTGAGGCAGGGCGCCTGGGTCACCGAGAAGCGGGTGACGCTGAAGCGCGGCAAGGGCTCGACGACCGTGAAGCACGCCCTGACGGAGCGCACCTACCGGTTCTCGGTCGCGGGGAAGGCGGTCAGCGAAGAGTTCACCGTCCGGTTCGTGCCGTCCCGGTTCACCATCGCCGGCTCAGGGCTCGGTCACGGTGTGGGCCTGGCCCAGTGGGGCGCGTACGAGTTGGCCCGCGAAGGCGCGTCGGCCGCCGACATCCTGGGCTACTACTACCCGGGCGCGACCCTCGGCACAGCCGTGAACAACCCGCGCACCGTGAAGGTGCAGGTCCTCGGCCCGCCGTCGGACTCGCGCACCACCACGTCGCTGCAGGTCACCTCCGGCGGGTTCACCGTCACCGGGGACGGGACCGAGCTGAAGTCCTACGCGACGCCCGGCACGGTCGCGATCGGGGTGAGCGGCTCGCTCGTCACCGCGAAGGTCACCCTCGCCAACGGCAGCGTGCGGAACAAGGTCCTGGCCCCGAGCGGACGCCTCACCCTCACCTGGACGACCGGCCCCGTCACCGTCACGGGCGCCCAGGGCAGCTACACGGCGGGCAACCTGCAGGTGACCGTGATCGGCAACCGGCCCAACGTCGTCAACGAACTGGCCATGAACACCGACTACCTCTACGGCGTCGACGAGATGCCCTCGTCCTGGGGCAAGGCCTCCGTGGGTGGTGCCGCAGCCCTGCAGGCCCAGGCCGTCGCCGCCCGGAACTACGTCATCACCCAGGCCGTCCGGTGGAACGCCCAGCCCGACGGGGTCAACGCTGCCTGCGACTGCCAGGTGTTCGACGACACCCGCAGCCAGAACTTCACCGGCGCGAAGAAGGCCGCCGGCGCCGCGAACCAGCCCTGGGTGGACGCGGTCGACGCCACCATCGCCGGCTCGAGCGTCCAGGTCGTCCGCGACGCCGGCAACAGCATCGTCGAGACCCCGTACTTCGCGTCCTCGGGTTCCTACCTGCTCGGATCGGAGACCGTGTCGGGCACCGCGAGCAACGCCGAGGTGTTCGGCACCGTCGCGCAGTCCCACCTCAGCCACGTCGACGACCCCTACTCGGCCGCAGCGCCCGGCAACCCGAACCTCGCCTGGACCCGCACGCTCAGCCAGGCGAAGGCCCGGCAGCTGTTCGGCGCCGACGAGCCGATCACCGCGCTCGAGGTCACCGCCCGGTATCCCGGCGGGCTCGCGCGGACCATCATGGCCACCACCGTGAGCGGGCAGGAGCTGTCCGTCACGAGGACCGCCGACGGCTGGCGGACGGGCCTCGGCCTGCCCGGCGCCTGGATCGCCGGGATCACCGGCTCGTAGCACGCCCGCTGTCGGCGACTGCCGCTAGCGTGAGCCCATGACCGGCAAGGACGCGGTCGGCTGGCGCCGCTGGGCACCCGGACTCGGGGTGCTGCTCTCCTACGACCGCGCCTGGCTGCGCGGCGACCTGATCGCCGGGGTCACCGTGACCGCCTACCTGGTGCCACAGGTGATGGCCTACGCCGAGATCATGGGCCTGCCCGCCGTCAGCGGGCTCTGGGCCGTGCTGGCGCCGATGGTGATCTACGCCGTGTTGGGCAACTCCCGCCAGCTCTCGATCGGCCCGGAGTCCACCACCGCCCTGATGACCGCCGCGGCGATCGCCGCGCTGGCCGGGCCCGTCGTCGGGGCCCGCCGCGCCGAGATCGCCGCCCTCGTCGCAGTGGCCGTCGGCGTGGTGTGCCTGATCGGCTGGTTGGCCCGGCTCGGCGTGGTCGCGAACCTGCTCTCCCGCCCCGTGCTGGTCGGCTACATGGCCGGCATCGGCGTGCTCATGGTCGTCAGCCAGTACGGCAAGCTCACCCGGCTGCAGATCACCGGCAGCACCATCTGGGAGGAGACCGGGTCGCTGGTCGCCCAGTTGGGCGCAGTGCATCTGCCCACGCTGGTGCTCGGGCTCTGCGTCACGGCCGCGCTGTTCGCGCTGCGCCGCTGGGCGCCCACGTGGCCCGGGCCGCTGCTGGTGATGCTCACCGCCGCCGCCGTGGTCTGGCTCGCCGGGCTCTCCTCCGACGGCATCGTCGTGATCGGCGACGTCCCTCGCGACCTGCCCGTCCCCGCCGTGCCGAGCCTGGCCGGCATCGACATCCCCCAACTCGTGCTGGCTGCGATCGGTATCGCCGTGGTGGGCTACAGCGACGTGATCCTCACCGGGCGCGCGTTCGCCACCAAACGTGACGAACGGATCGACGCCACAGGCGAGCTGGCCGCGATGGGCGCGGCGAACATCGCGAACGGCTTCCTGTCCGGCTTCCCGGTGTCGTCGTCGGCGAGCCGGACCGTGATCGGCGATGCGGCGGGCAGCCGCACCCAGCTGTACTCCCTGGTGGCCGCGGTGATGGTGGTCGGCACGATCTTCCTGTTCTCGCCGGTGCTGGCGGCGTTCCCGCAGGCGGCCCTGGCCGGCGTCGTGATCTACGCGGGCATCCGGCTGATCGACGTGCACGAACTGCAGCGGCTCGCCCGGTTCCGCCTCAGTGAGCTCGTCCTCGCCCTGATCACGTTCTCCGCCGTGCTGGTCACCGGCCTGCTGTACGGGATCGGGATCGCCGTCGGGCTGTCGCTGCTCGACCTGATCCGGCGGATCGCCCACCCCCACGACGGGATCCTGGGCTACGTGCCCGGCGTGGCGGGAATGCACGACGTGGACGACTACCCGACGGCCACGCAGGTGCCGGGCCTGATCGTCTACCGGTACGACTCGCCGCTGTTCTTCGCGAACGCCGACGACTTCCTCACCCGCGCGCTCGCCGCCGTCCGGGAGGCCGAGCCGAAGCCGCACTGGTTCCTGCTGAACGCCGAGGCCAACATCCAGGTCGACCTGACCGCTGTCGACACCCTGGACCAGGTGCGCCGCACCCTGGCCGACGAGGGCGTCATCTTCGCGATGGCCCGGGTGAAGATGGACGTGCGGGAGCCGCTCGAGGCGGCCGGTTTCCTCGCCCGGGTGGGGGAGGACCGGGTGTTCGCCACGCTGCCGACCGCGGTGGCCGGCTACGCGGACTGGCACGAGGCCACCTTCGGCACCCGTCCGGCGGGCATCCCCGAGGCCACCCAGACCCAACCGCGCAAGGAGGAGCCATGACGCCGCTCACGTTCCAGGTGACGCTCGACTGCACCGACCCCCACACGCTCGCCGACTGGTGGGCAGAGACCCTCGGCTGGCAGGTGGAGCCCTCCGACGAGGCGTTCATCCGCCGCATGGTCGCCGAGGGCCACGCCTCCGAGTCCGACACGAAGCTCCACAACGGCGTCCTGGTCTGGGTGGAGGGCCAGGCCATCCGGCAGCCGGACGCTCCGGCGGGCAGCCCGTGCACACGCGTCCTGTTCGTCGCGGTGCCCGAGCCGAGGTCGGGCAAGAACCGGATGCACCTCGACGTGCGCGCGACGACCAATGGCGCGCACCTCGACCAGGCCAGGGACGCCCTGCTCGCCCGCGGCGCCACCTTCCTGTGGGAGGCGTCCCAGGGGCCGCACCGCTGGTAC
>JAGQUI010000255.1 GCA_020438595.1 Propionibacteriaceae bacterium
CTCACCGCCGTCACGTGGGGGTAGTTTTCCGGAGCCTGGCCGATCAGGTCCGGCACGCGCCGGCCCGTCCGTTACTCTGCGGGCACCCGCCCCTGGCGGCGATCGGCTCGCTGGAATGCCCCGCGACAAGCAAGGACGGACACATTGGCTGACAGATCGCTGAACCGCGACGCCGCGGCGCTCGACGAGGGTTTGTGGGGCCACCGCTGGGGGTTCGAGGACACCAGGCTGTTCCTCCACCCGGACGGCTCGGTGGAGATGACCGGCAGCCGGTACAACCTGTGCGGCTACCGGATGCCGTACCTGGTCCCGTTCATCAACCGTGAGCTCGGCGTCGAGATCGACTTCACGTCCGCGCGTCCGCTCACCGCGGCGCCGCGGGTCACGCCGGCCGCCCGCAACGAGGGCTTCCTGGTCGCACTCGACGAGGCGCTGCGCGCCGGCCAGTACACCGCGGACGACGCCGACCGGCTGCTGCACAGCCACGGCCAGACCACCACCGAGGAGGTCTCCCGGGTGCTGTACGACGACCTCGAGCGCTGCGTCGACCTCGTGGTGTGGCCGGAGTCGGAGGCGGACTGCCAGGCGATCGTGACCGCCGCGGACGCGCACGGGGTGTGCCTGATCCCGTTCGGCGGCGGCACGAACGTGAGCAGCGCACTACTGGTCCCTGCGACCGAGACCCGGATGGTGGTCTCGGTCGACACCCGCCGGATGAACCAGGTCCTGGGGATCGACCGGGCGAACCTGACCGCGACCGTGCAGTCCGGGATCACGGGCGGACGCCTGGAGCAGCTGCTCGCCGCCGAGGGCCTCACCTGCGGCCACGAGCCCGACAGTTCGGAGCTGTCGACGCTGGGCGGCTGGATCTCCACCAACGCCAGTGGCATGAAGAAGAACCGGTACGGCAACATCGAGGACCTGGTCGAGAACGCGACGCTGGTCACGCCGTCCGGGGTGATCGAGCAGCGCTACGCGAGCCCGCGCCAGTCCCCCGGCGTCCAGTTGCAGAAGGCGCTGTTCGGCAGCGAGGGCAACCTTGGCCTGGTCACCAAGGCCGTCGTCCACGTCCACCCGCTGCCGGAGGTGAAGAAGTACGGATCGGTGATCTTCGCCGACTGGCCAACCGGGGTGTCGTTCATGGAGGCGCTGAACCGCACCGGTGCGCGTCCGGCGAGCATCCGGCTGGTCGACAACCTGCAGTTCCGGCTCGGCCAGTCGCTGAAGCCGGCACCGACCAGCCGGGCGAAGGTGCTGAAGAGCCGGGCCGAGGCGATCCTGGTCACGAAGGTGAAGAAGTTCAACACCCACACGATGGTGGCCGCGACGATCGCCTACGAGGGGACGGCGGCCGAGGTCGCCATGCAGGAGAAGGCGGTCGCGGCCACGGCGCGGCGGTTCGGCGGGCTGCAGGGCGGGTCCGGCAACGGCCAGCGGGGCTACATGCTCACCTACGCGATCGCCTACCTGCGCGACTTCCTGGCCGACTACTACGTGATCGGCGAGACCTACGAGACGACGGTGCCGTGGGACCGCATCCACGACGTCTGCGCGGCGGTCGACCGGGTGGCGAGGTCGGAGCATGCGCGGCTCGGCTTCCCCGGCAAGCCGTTCACGTCGCCCCGGCTCACGCAGATGTACCACAGCGGGGTCTGCATCTACTTCACCCACGGCCTCTACCACCGCGGCATCGACGGCGGGGAGGCGAAGTTCGCCGAGATGGAGCGGAACATCCGCACCGCGATCATGGACGCCGGCGGCTCGATCTCGCACCACCACGGCGTCGGCAAGCTCCGCAAGCACGTGGTCGACCGCGTCGCCTCCCCCGAGACGGTCGCCGCCGTGGCCTCCCTGAAGCAGACCGTCGACCCGAACAACGTCTTCGGAGTCGGCAACAACATCTTCGGCTGACCGGACCGCGTTGGGGACGGTTCCTTACTCGGTCCACCCTTCGACCGGACCGAGTCGGGGACGGTTCCTTACTTGGTCCACCCGTCCGCCTCAACAAAGTGGCCAGTATTTGCCGTAGTCGGCCGATAGTGGCCACCTTGCGGTGGTGGTGCGGACGCGGACCGAGTAAGGAACCGTCCCCAACCTGGTCCACGGGCTCGAGACCGAGGGAGTACGTATTGTTTCCCCCCTTGTCGGACGCCCGTTCGGGGCAGGGAAGCCGCTGGTAGCGTGCCAAGCACCCGTGGGCCGACACCCCCCACCGCTGCCCGGCGCCGAGTTCCAGGAGGCTGCATGACCCGTCAGGACGTCCACCCGGAGCGGGTGGTTCCTGCCGCGGGGTTCAGCGTCCGCGAGTTCGCCCGGACGGCGCACGGCAGCCACCGCGCGTCCCTCGACCTGGACGCCTACCGCGACGCCCCGCTCGACCCCGCCACAGTCGAGCTGGTTGACCTGCTGGCCCGGCTCGAACACGGCGCACTCGCCTACCTGCGCAGCGTGCTCGTCACCCCGACGCACAAGGACGCCCGGGTGACCGCGTTCCTGGTCACGTGGGCGTATGAGAAGTACTGGGTGGCCGACGCGCTCGAGCAGGTCGTCGCCGCCCACCCGGCGCCCGCGCCCACCGGACGCGCCGTCCCGAGGCTGAGGCGCGCCCGCCTGGCGCTCGCCGAGCGGATCGAACCGATCACCGAGTCGGTGGTCGCCAACCTGATCGGGGACGACGTGATCGCCGTCCACACCGCAACCGGCGCGATCGACGAGTGGATCACCCAGGCCGCCTACGAGCGCCTGCGCGAATGTTGTGGCCACCCCGCGTTCGCCGGGACGATCGACCGGCTGCTCGCGGTGAAGCGTCCGCACGCCACCTTCTTCGCCGCGGACGCCAGCGACCGGCTGGCCGCGTCCCCGCGGGCCGGGAGGCTCGCCCGCCGACGGCTGCGCAGGACGGACTGGCCGCTCGGCGCGGCGTCCGAACCCCCACAACGGGTGGCCCGCCTGCTGACCGAGCTCGTCGGGGCGTCCGACCTGGCCCTGGTCGACGCCCGGGTGGACGCGCTGCCCGGGCTGGCCGGGCTGAACCCGGCCACCACGGCTGCCCGGACGGCCCGGAAGGCGGCGGGCCGGTGAGTGTCGACCTCGGCACCGCGAGGATCCTGCTCACGGGGGGCACCGGCTTCGTCGGGCAGGCCATCCTGGAGCGCCTGCTCAGCAGCCACCCGGGCACGACCATCCTCGTGCTCGCCCGGCCGAGGGACGGCCAGAGCGCGCAGCAGCGCGTCGAGGCGCTGCTCGACAAGCCGGTCTTCTCCCGCTGGCGCGAGGCGCTCGGCGAGGACGAGGCGCGCCGCCGGTTCGCCAAGCGGGTGCAGGTGGTGGAGGGCGACCTCGGAGCGCTCGGCCCGGAGCCGGAGCGGCTCGACCTGGTGCTGCACAGTGCGTCCTCGGTGAATTTCGACGACCCGATCGACACCGCGTTCGCCACCAACGTCACCGGGGTGTCGAAGCTCTACCAGGGCCTCCTGGACGCCGGCGCCGACCCGCACGTCGTGCACGTCTCCACGGCGTACGTGAACGCGGCCCGCAAGGGGCCGGCGGTCGAGGGGCCGGTGGAGCACGACGTGGACTGGCGGGCCGAGGAACAGGCGGCGCGCTCGGCCCGGACGCGGGTGGACGCGCGCTCCCGCACGCCCGACGAACTGCGCCGGTTCCTGAAGGAGGCGCGCCAGGACGTCGGCAAGGTGGGGCCGCAGGCCGTCGCCGAGGCCACCGAGGCCGCCCGCTGCGCCTGGGTGGACGCCGAACTGGTCGAGTACGGACGCGCCCGCGCGCAGAGCCTGGGCTGGACGGACGCCTACACGCTCACCAAGGCGCTGGCCGAACGGCTGGCGGAGGAGCTGTGGCGGGGCGGCGGTCACCGGCTCTCGATCGTGCGGCCATCGATCATCGAGAGCGCATTGCGGCACCCCTACCCCGGCTGGATCGACGGGTTCAAGGTGGCCGACCCCCTGATCGTGGCGTACGGCCGCGGCCACCTGCCGGAGTTCCCCGGCCTGCCGGACAGCGTGCTGGACGTCGTCCCCGTCGACTTCGTCGTGAACGCGGTGCTCGCCGCGGCCGCGACCGAGGCGCCGCGGGACCGGGCGCGGTACTTCCACGTGGTCTCCGGCACGTCCAACCCGCTGCCGTTCCACCAGATGTACGAGAACATCCGCGCGTACTTCACGGCGCACCCGATCCCGGGCGCGGACGGTCCGACGAGCGTGCCGGCGTGGCAGTTCCCCGGCGGGATCCGGTTCGAGGCGAGCCTGAGCCGCAAGGAGGTCGGGGCGCGGGTCGGGTCGTCGGTGCTGTCCCGGCTGCCGGCGACGTCCCGGTCGCGGCAGTGGGCGGACTCGCTGGCGTCCGCTCAGAAGAAGCTGCGGGCGCTGCACCGGTTCTCCGAGCTGTACCAGGCCTACGTGCAGTCGGAGGTGGTCTTCGACGACGCGGCTACCCGGGCGCTGGACGCCGAGGTCTCCGGCGGGCCGG
>JAGQUI010000256.1 GCA_020438595.1 Propionibacteriaceae bacterium
GTGAAGCTCGTCGAGTACGCCGAGGACCTCGGGCTCACCGTGGTGGCCGCCGGCAAGGGCAAGAACAACCCGAACCGGCCCACCGACGTTCCCGAGGACGTGGCCGAGGAGGCCGCCCGCAAGGGCATGAACCCGCGCATGCTGTGCGAGTTCACCGACGGCACGAAGACCCAGCTCGAGATGTGCGCGCTGTCGAACGCGACCGGCATCCCGGTGGATGTGTCCGGCATGCACGGCCCGTCCTGCACGGTCGACGAGCTGGCCACCAAGCTGATCCCCGCCGCCGATGGCGGGATCCTCGCCAGCACGCCCGCGGTGGAGTACACCGTCGAGGGCGACGTGGCGCCGGGCATCTTCGTCGTGGTGCGCTCGGAGGACCCGGTGGTCACCCACGAGCTCGACTACCTGAAGTTCGGCACCGGCCCGTACTACGCGGTGTACCGGCCGCACCACCTGGCCTCGATCGAGGCGCACCTGTCGATCAGCGAGGCCGTGCTGAACCGCGAGGCCGACTTCCAGACCAAGACCTGGCGCTCCGAGGTGACCGCGAAGGCGAAGTTCCCGCTCGCCGCGGGGACGGTGCTGGAGGGCATGGGCGGGCACCACGTGCACGGCTGGACGCTCGACGCCGACGACGCGCGCGAGCTGAACGCGATCCCGATCGGGCTGGTCCAGGGCTGCGTGCTGAAGCGGGACATCGCCGCGGGCGAGACCCTCACCTACGCCGACGTCGAGGTCGACGAGACCCGGCCGCTCGTGGCGATGCGCCGACTGCAGGACGCGCTCCTGCGCACCGGCGTGATCGGCTGATTCCGGGCTTCGGCAGCGGGGAACCCCCTCCTCCCCGCGGCCGTCGCCGAGCCGCGCGCCCGTCTGCACTTTCGTGCAACTACGCTGTCCCCCAGGTGCACCCCCTTGATACCGAAGTGAGGTCAGATGCCGGCTCCGCGCAGTCAGGAGGTCCTGGTCCGGGCGGCACGCCTCTACTACCTCGAGGACCGCTCCCAGGGCGACGTCGCGAAGGCGCTCGGCGTCTCCCGCTCCAGCGTCTCCCGGATCCTTGCCGCCGCCCGTGACCAGGGCCTGGTCGAGGTGCGGATCCACGATCCGGGCGTGATCGGCCACGTGGTCGAACTCGAGCAGAACCTGTGCTCTGCGTTCGGGATCAAGACCGCGTTCGTCGTCCCCCGTCCCCGCGGGCGGTCCCCGATCGAGGTGGTCGCCCAGGCCGCCGCGCACATCTTCGAGGAGCGCTACACCCGGATCACCTCCTTCGGGATCAGTTGGGGCGCGATGATCGAGCGGTTCGCCGGCCTGGTCAACGTGGAGCCGATCAACAACGCCCTGCGGATCTGTCCGCTGGTCGGGGGCCTGCCGTCCGACGCGGGGCCTGCGGGCAACACCTCGCTGGAGGTGCTCGCCGCCAAGCTGCGGACGCTCTCCTTCCGCTTCGAGTCGCCCGCCGTGGTGGAGTCGCCGGAGACCTGGCAGGCGCTGGTCAGGGAGTCGGTGATCCGCAGTGCCATCGAACGCGCGGCCGGCGTCGACCTCGCGTTCGTCGGGGTCGGCTCGTACGGCGTCCACAACTCGCGCCGGGTGGTGGCCGCGATGCACCTGAGCGAGGCCGAGGCCGCGTTGCTGTCCCGGCAGTCGCCCGCCGGCGACATCTGCGGGCGCTTCTACGACGCGAGCGGACGACCCCTCGGCCTGCCCACGTCGCAGCGCGTGATCGGGATCAGCGTCGAGGAACTGCGCGCCCTGCCCGACGTGGTCGGGCTGGCGGCGGGGGTGGAGAAGGCCCTCGGCGTGGTGGGCGCCCTGCGGTCGGGAACCCTGGACGAGATCGTCGTGGACGAGGACCTGGCCCGGGCCGTGTTGAACCTCGCCGGCGCCGAGTAACCGGGCACACCTTCCGGAACTTTCTGGACGCAGGCCCTCTATCTGCATGAAAATGCGTTATAACGATCCGAAGATGACAGAACTTGCACAATCAAGCTAAGGTTGGGCCCATGAGTGTGGCGTCAGACAAGACACGAGCGACCCAGGTCCTGCGGGACATGTGGCGCATCCGCCTCTTCGAGGAGGCGGTCGAAGACCTCTACGGCCGGGGCATGATGCACGGCACCATGCACCTGTCGATCGGCCAGGAGGCCGTGCCGGTGGGAGCCAGCCGACACCTCGTCGACGGGGACGTGATCACCTGCACCCACCGCGGGCACGGCCACACGATCGCCCGCGGCGCCGACCTCGGCCGGATGATGGCCGAACTGCTCGGCCGGGAGAACGGCTACTGCAAGGGTCGCGGCGGCTCGATGCACATCGCCGACGTGGCCACCGGGAACCTCGGCGCCAACGGCATCGTGGCCGGCGGGCTGCCGATCGCGTCCGGGGCGGGCCTGTCCCAGAAGCTCCGCGGCACCGACAACGTGACCGTCTGCGTGCACGGCGACGGCGCCGTGGGCGAGGGCGCCTGGCACGAGGCGATGATCCTGGCGTCCATGTGGGACCTGCCGGTGGTCTTCCTCTGCGAGAACAACCAGTACGGCATGTCGCTGCCCAGCCTGGCCGCCTACAAGGTGGACAAGCTCAGCGACAAGGCCGCCGGCTACGGCATGCCGGGCGAGACCGTCGACGGCAACGATGTCGAGGCGGTCGCCGAGGCGGTCGGACGCGCGGTCGAGCGCGCCCGGGCCGGCGGCGGCCCCAGCTTCGTCGACGCGGTCACCTACCGCTGGCGCGGGCACTCGAAGTCGGACAAGAACCTGTACCGCAGCAAGCAGGAGATCGCCGAGTGGCGGGAGAAGGACCCGATCCAGCGTTACTCGGCCGGCGTCCTGGAGGCTGGGCTGCTCACCGAGGAGGAACTCGACGCCATCCAGGCCGGCGTGCGGCAGGAGATCCGCGACGCGGTGGTCTTCGGCACGAAGGGCGAGGAGCCCACGGTCGAGGCGATGCTCGCCGGCGTGTACGCCCCCGATGACTTCTACGCCGAGGAGGCGCAGGCATGAGGACGATGACCTACGCGGAGGCGATCCGCGAGGCGATGGCGATCGCGATGGAGACCGACGAGCGCGTCTTCCTGATGGGCGAGGACGTCGGCATCTACGGCGGCGCCTTCGGCGTGGAGAACGACCTCTACGAGCGCTTCGGCACCGAGCGGGTGCGCGACACCACGATCTCGGAGCTGGGCATCGTGGGCATGGGCGTCGGCGCGGCCCTCACCGGGATGCGCCCGATCGTGGAGATCCAGTTCTCCGACTTCAGCGCGCAGGCGATGGACCAGATCGTGAACCAGGCCGCCAAGATCTACTTCATGGTCGGCGGCCAGGCCAGCGTCCCGCTGGTGATCCGGGCCCCGGGCGGCTCGGGTACCGGCGCCGCCGCGCAGCACAGCCAGTCGCTGGAGGCGTGGTTCGCGCACATCCCCGGCCTGAAGGTCGTGATGCCGTCGAACGCCACGGACGCCGGCGCCCTGCTGCTGGCCGCGCTGAAGGACCCGAACCCGGTGATCGTGCTGGAGCACAAGCTTCTCTACAAGCAGAGCTTCCAGGTGCCCGACGTCTTCCCGGAGGTCCGCCTCGGCGAGGGCCACATCGAGCGTGAGGGCACCGACCTGACCATCGTGGCGACCTCGGTCGAGGTGCAGCGCGCCATCGAGGCCGCCCAGCACCTGGCCGAACAGGGGATCAGCGCAGAGGTGATCGACCCGCGCACGATCCGTCCGCTCGACACCGAGCTGATCCTGTCGTCGGTGGAGAAGACCGGCCGCGTGCTGCTGGTGCAGGAGGCGGTGAAGTTCGGCGGCTTCATGGCGGAGGTGTCGGCGACCATCACCGAGTCGCGGGCCTTCGGCTCGCTGCTCGCCCCGGTGCGCCGCCTCGGCGGACTGGACACCCCGATCCCGTACAACCCCAAGCTGGAGAAGGCGAGCGTGCCGCAGGTCGACGACATCGTCCGCGAGGCGACCGCCCTCGTCCGGGAGTGGTGAGCAGCGATGCCCCGAGTCCCGCTGAACATGCCGAAGATGTCGATGACGATGGAGTTCGGCACCATCGTGGAGTGGCTGGTCGGCCCCGGTGACAAGATCACCAACGGCGACGCCGTCGTCGTGGTCACCACCGACAAGGTCGATATGGAGGTCGAGGCCACCTTCGACGGCGTGATGGAAGAGATCATCGCCGGCGAGGGCGCCCAACTGCCCGTCGGCGAACCGATGGCCTACCTGCAGACCGAGACCGCCGACCTGCTCGGCGACCTGTTCGCCGCGCCGCCCGCGGCCGAGGCCGCGGAGCCCGAGGCGGCCGAGCCCGAACCCCGCCGGGTCGAGCCGGCCACGCCCGCGTCCGACGTGTCGCCGCACGTGACCTCCGCCGAGCCGATCCGGGCCGTCCCGCTGGCCCGACGGATCGCGGCCGAGGAGGGCATCGACCTGCGCACGGTCACCGGCACCGGCCCGTCC
>JAGQUI010000257.1 GCA_020438595.1 Propionibacteriaceae bacterium
GATGATGGAACCGGTCAGCAGTGGCAGCGCGGCGGTGATGGTTCCGCTGTTCGTCGCTGTCCCGGTGAGTGCTCCGGTCGCCAATGGAAGGTTGGCGGTGAGGGTTCCCGGATCGGTCTGGGTTCCAGACGCAGCCCCGGCGACCACCGGGAGTGTGGCCGAGAGGATTCCAGGGTCGATGACGGTCCCGGAGATGGACCCGGTCAGCGTGGGCAGCGACGCCGTTTCGGTGCCCGGGTTACTGCTGGCTCCCGTAATGGAGGCAGTGGCCAGGGGCAGGCTGGCGGTGAGCGTCCCGCTATTGGAACTGGGCGCACCGGTGCCGTACACGACGATGGTGTGGCCCACCGGGCGCGTCCAGTAGGCAGAGGTCAGGGTGTAGGTGGCGGTTCCGGTGGAGCTGCCAGACAGGGTGTGGACGGCGGAGTCGGTGCGTGCGGCCTTCTGGGTGGCGGTCAGGCCGTGCAGGCTGTCGATCTGGCTTGTAGTGCCGCTCGGGTAGTTGACGGTCCCGACCGCCGGATTACCGCTTGCGGTACTGGAACTACCGGCCTCGGCGGTGACGGCACGGATGACGAGGGCTTCCTCGCTGAGCGACACGTCGGGGCACACCTGCGAGGTGATGCCGTCCGCGGACGCCCCGAGGGTGACGCTGCGGCTGATCGAGTCGATGGGACCGTCCAGCCCGACCATTGCCACCGCACAGTGGCCGGGGCTCGGGAAAGTCCACGTGCTGCCCGGGGAGGCTCCGGCGGTGTAGATCAGCCAGCGGGACCACCAGCCCGACGCCGAATCACCAGAGGCGTACAGGCTCCACCCGGACGGCGGCGCGAACCCCGTGCCGCCGTCTCCTCCGTCGCGGGTCTGGGCGACGATCGCCACATGCGACGACGCGCCCGCCGGAGGGGTGACCGTGAAGTCACCGGTGCGCGAGCCGCCCTCCGCTACCCCAACAACGCCGAGCGAGGCCACTCAGATCACCCCCCCTCGATCACTGGCCGAAGCTGAGGTCGGCCATCTCAGACCCTCACTCGGTAGATGTGGTAGGTGTTCTCGGCGGCGAAGTTGTCGGAGAAGGTGCCGTTGCCGGCGGTGAGGGTACGTCCCTCGTTGAGTACCTCGACGCTCGTCCCGCTGATCCCGGAGGGCAGGGTGAAGGTCCGGTCCCCGGTGGTGCCATCAGTCATTGCGAACACGTAGGCGTACCCGTCGTAGGCCTTCAGCATCGTGTCCAGCCGATCACCGAACTTCCACTGGTAGGACTGGGTGTTGATCACCGGCGCCAAGCCGTGGATCAGGTTGTTCACCTCACCCATACCCTCGACCGCTGCCGAGCCGCACCACGACGAACCCTTGGTCTGCGCATCCCGCACCACCAGGCTGGACCGGCACGAGCCCGAGAACGACTGGTTGAACCACATCAGGCCCCGCGCCTCATGAATGACGCTGTTCATCGCAGCACCCTTCACCTGGGCAGCCGTCATGTACACCGACTGGTCACCCGACGGCATCCCGTTCAGGTTCTCCACGAACCCCCAGCGCGGGGTCAGAACCCCGTCCGCCGCGTCACGCCTCGTCAGGGTGTCCAGCAACCTGCCGTAGCTCGACGCCGTGCGGCAGGTGGCCTTCGGGATCTGTGGGGTTCGCGCGGCGCCCCGGTAGTCCGTCTGGTCGCACCACGGAGTGGTGTAGAAGTACTGATCTGCCGAAACTACGTCCGGGAAGTTGACGTAGGCCTCACTCACCGCGTCGGTCAGATCGTTCTCGACCACCATTTGGGTGAAGTTCGCGTAGGTGAACTTGTCCGCGCTTGCGGTGCGCTTCGCACTCTTCAAAACCTCCATCGCGTGCGCGGGGTCGCCCACGCCATCGGCTTCGTCGGCCAGGAACACGCCCGGCCAGTTCTTCGACGACGCGGTCTGACCGCGCACCGTCTGCGGCCCCAACCAGTACAGGTCATTCCGCTCGAACAGGCCGAAGTCAGTGCCCTCCCACATGCCGACGTAGGAGTTGATGCCGTGACCCTTGTCCCAGGCCACATCCTCCGCGGTCGAGATGCCGTTGAACCAGATCCCGATCGGGAAGAACGACGGATCCGTCCAGTCCGACGCATTCGCGAACTGCCGGTAGTACTCCGGGCCGCCCTCCCAAGCGATCCGCGGCAGATCCAGCGTCGTGACCGCACCACCGGGTGCCACCGGCACCATCGCCGGCGCCTCCGGCTCGAAGCCACCGGACTCGCTGCAACCCACCACGGCGAGGCCGACCGCTCCTGCGAGCAGGGCCCGTGCCCAGCGTCGGCGCCGTCGATGTCCCAACAGACTCGTAGCCCCTTTCGGGTGTGCATCGCCCACGAGCGACGAACATGTGGCGGCCCACCTTACACGTCGCTCGAGGCATCACCTGGTGGAGGCGTCCCGCTCCCAGGCGGGTCGAGATGTCGCCCCCAACCGGGTCTGCAACCGGGCGAGGACCACGAACCCGGCGTACACAGCGGCATCGAACGCGCTGAACGGACCCCGGATCGATCGAATGAGCGCCGCGGCCGTCCGGCTCGTGGTCGTGCCTTCGGGGTGCTCGGCGTTGGCCCGAACGCCTCGCCTCAGGATTCGGCCGAGGTTCGCCGCGTCCCTGGGCAGACGCACCACCACCGGCTCGGTCGGGATCACGGCCTTGCGCTCGGCAGGGAACAGCCGATCGATGAACAGGTCGTCGGCCGTCATCCGGGGGAACTCCGGGAACCGATCGTGCCCGACCTGGTTGACGGCGTAGGCCCCTGCACCCCACAGGCTCTTGTCCAGATCGGCCATCCGCGACCGCGCGCGATAATACGACCGGACGAGGGCCGTCCCGTCGGCGCCGTCGTAGTGTGCCGTTGGACGAGCGGCCTCCAGACGCACCATGCCGTCTGGAGTGGGGTCGGTGAGCGCAGCAAAGAGCGATCGCACAGCGTCGGGCGAGATCTCGATGTCGGCATCCAGGTAGAGGCGAGGCCACCGGGTGGCGAGTTGGTCGCCCAGATTGAGTGCCGCCACCTTCGACGCCTCATCGAGTTCGACCACCTGCACCCCGGTGAAGCCCCGCGCGATGTCGGGGGTCGCGTCCGTCGTCGCGTTGCAGACCACGATCACCTCGACTTCGTCTGGTCCGCTGAGCAGGGGGAGGAGGGACTCAAGCGTGCGTCCGATCACGCTCTCCTCGTTGTGCGCCGGGATGATGATCGACCCCCCGACCGGTCCCGGGGAACTCAAGGAGGCCCGGGGAAGGCTGCTCCATGACCGTCGGTCAGCCACTGCGCGCAATGCCTCGGCATGGCCGGGCTTGGCGATCCGGAGCAGTTCGTGGAGCAGGACCGCGGCCCGGAAGGCCGCCGCGTACACTGCGCCGTGGTAATGCTCCACGTACCGGACGCGATTGACTGCCATCAGGGCGGTGAGTTGGGCAGAGGCGCCGGACCCGCCCTGCTCGTGACGAATGACCGCGTCGGGTTCGAACCAGATCTCGTGCCCGGCTCGGCGCACTCGGTGCTCAAAGTCTGTCTCTTCGGAGTAGAGGAAGTAGCGCTCGTCCCAAGCGCCGACCTGATCCACCACCTCAGCCCGGATCAGCAGAGCCGCGCCGGAAGCCCAGTCGACCGGATGGGCGTAGCCGTACCGAGCGGGGTCGCCGTCGATGTCGGAAAGGATGGCTGGACGGCCCGCGAACCGGGATCCGAACGCGGCATCGCCGAGTGCCCGCAGGACCGTCGGCTCGCGGCGCAGCGAGTGGTAGAGCCGGCCGTCGAGGTCGCGGATCGCCGGCGCCACCACGCCCGCTTCCGACAACTCCAGTCGTCGCAGTAGGGTTCGAACGGCGCCTGGGTCGAGGGTGAGGTCGGGATTGATCACCAGTACGTGTTCGTTGCCGGGCACGTGCGCGAGCGCGGTGTTGATACCCCCCGCGTAGCCCAGATTTCCACCGCTGCGGATGACGGTCACATCGTCGTGAGACGCCAGCAGGGAGACCGTCGCGTCGATCGACGAATTGTCGGCAACAATGACCCGGAGGGCAGTCTCGCGTGCCTGGTCGCGCAGCGAGCGAAGCAACTGCTCGACATCGTCCTCGTTGTTGTAGGTGACGATGACCGCGGCCACTTCAGCGGGCACCGGCCCTACAACGAAGCGGGGGCCCTCCGCGTCCGCGATGGCATCTCCGCTGTCGGAAGTCGAGCCACTCAACCCTGCCCCCTGTCATCGGGCCAGCCTGGATGCGACGCGCTGGGCCCGGGACGGCCGAGCGCGATCCTAGGCTACGGGCGGACGATGCCAACCACCACACCCTGTCCGGAGTGCGCGCAGGGGCGTCCTTGCACACTCCCGAGAAACACAGAGGCTGTCCGGACGTCTGGCGTCCGGACAGCCTCTGCGCGCCGTAGTGCTTGGGATCAGATCTTGATCCGGTAGATGTGGTAGGTGT
>JAGQUI010000258.1 GCA_020438595.1 Propionibacteriaceae bacterium
GGCAACACCACCGTCTCACCACCTGAGTTACCCCTCACGGGCGCCGGTCGCGCGGACGTGCTCGGTGCGGCTCACCGGTCGTCGAGAAGTGCCAACTGCAGTTCGAGCCGCCGGTGGGGATCGTCCAGATCGTCCCCGAACAACTCGCGCAACTGGTTCACCCGGTACGCGACCGTCTGGGGGTGGATGGAGAGCTCGGCGGCGACTGCCTGCCGCTGTCCCCAGTGCCGCAACCACGATGCGAGCGTCGCGGTGAGCCGGTCGCGCTGGGTCGAACGCAGGCGCGCCAGTGGCGCCAGGGCACGCTCCCCGATGGTAGCCGCCACCTCGGGCGCCCCGCGGGTGAGCAGTGCGGGCAGCCGGTCCACGGCCCACAGCGGGCCGTCGTCGATCTCGGGCAGCAGCCGGGCGCAGACCAGCGAGCGCCGCGCCTCGCCCACCGGCACGTCCGGCCCGATCCGGAGGCCCGACGGGATCGCCCGCACCAGGCGCCGAACCGTCCCGGCGAGGTCCGCGCCCGCCTCCACCACCGCCACCCCGAGGCCGGCGCGCTCCACGGCGAACCCGCGCTGGCCGAGCACCGCCCGGGTCTCGGCGACCCGCTCCAGCGGCAGCACGACCACGGCGACGGCGGCCGGCACTGTCCAGCCCACCTGGTGGGCGAAGGTCTGCACGCCATCCTCCTGGCCGGCGAAGAGCGCGTCGGCGAGCCGGCGCAGCCGCCGTTCGCGTTCGCCTGCGTGAGTCGACACCTCGAGCGCGTAGCCCTCGGCACTCTCGGACTGGAGCGCGTCGCTGAGGGCGAACACGGCCTCCCCGAGCGCGACCTGGGCGGCAGGGGACGGGTCCAGCTCGGCCAGCGCGCGGGCAACTTCTGTGTAGAGCACGCGGGTGCCGATCCGGTACGCCGACAGCAGGTCCTCCAGGCCGCGAGCCTCCCGCGCCTCACCCGCGCCGAGCTCGCGGAACAGCTCCTGCTCGGCCGGGGTGAGCCCCGTTCCGGACGTTCCGATCAGCTGCACGAACCGGGTGAGCACACTGCTCGTTGCGCGGCTGAGGTCGTGGCGAACGGTGCCGCTGTCCATCCGTTCCGCCCAGACGGGCTCGGCGTCGATCAGCCGCAGGATCTCACCCTGCAGCCGACCCAATTGGGGTGCGACGGCGCGGGCGAGTTCGCGCGGCAAGCGGTTCCACGGGGCCGAGGACGAAGGATTTGTCACGAGAAGATAATTACCATGACGGAGCTTCTCCCGCATGAGTAGAGAACTAGCCCGCGGTGACGATGGAGAATAGGGCCATGGAGTTCGCCGCCAGCCGTGAGCAGGTCCTGTCGATGTGTCGCATTATGCTGGAGCGCGGCTTCCTGAAGGCCACCGAGGGCAACGTGTCGGTGCGCGTGCCGGGGCGGGAGCTGTACGCGGTGACGCCGAGCAACTACGGCTACGAGAAGATGCGTGCCGACGACATCTGCATCGTCGACTTCGACGGTGACGTCGTCGCCGTGGAGGGCGCCTCCCAGCTGGCCCCGTCCGTCGAGGCCGGCATGCACGCGACCATCTACCGCGAGCGGCCCGACGTGCACGCCGTGGTGCACACCCACCAACCCTTCGCGTCGGCTCTGTCCTACCTGCGCAAACCGATCCCGGCACTGTCCGACGAGCAGAGCCGCTTCCTCGGCGGTGAGGTCCCGATCGTCCCGTACGCGCCCGCGGGAACGAGCTTCCTGGCGAAGAACATGGGCAAGGCGCTCCGCCAGGGCGGCAACGCCTTCATCCTGGCCAACCACGGGGTGATCGTGCTGGGCGCCGACCCCGAGCGCGCCGTCTTCGCGATGGGCCTGCTTGAGAAGGTCTCGATCGCCTATCTGATGGCCCTGGTGACCGAGCCGGACAAGATCTACACGGTGCCGGCGCCGATCCGTGAGATCGCGATCTCCAAGCTCCGCTCGGAGCAGAAGCGGATCGCCGCGCAGGTGACGAAGTCCGTCCCCGCCGAGCCGGCCGGTCCCGGACCCCTGCCGAGTGCGGACGAACTCGCCGCCCGGATCGCCGCCGGACAGGAGCCACCGGGCGCACCCAGTGATGTCGAGGGCCTCGCGCCAGGCTCGACGGGCGAGCCGGGGCCGGTCGACCTGCCGGACGCGGACGCCCTCGGCTACGCGATCACCACCTACCCCGATGTCGCCGACGTCTACCGGCGGCTGGACGCACTCGTCGACCAGCCCGTCCGCGGGCCCCGGCACGACGCCATGCTGCAGGTGCTCGACCACTTCGAGACCCGCTGCGCCGGCAGCAAGGAGATCACCGACCGGGCCAAGCGGCGCATCCCCGGCGGCGTCCAGCACAACCTGGCCTTCAACTACCCGTTCCCGCTGGCCATCACGAAGGCACAGGGCGCCCACCTCACCGACGTCGACGGCAACACCTACATCGACTTCCTGCAGGCCGGCGCGCCCACCATCCTCGGCAGCAACTACGCGCCGGTGCGCGAGCGGGTGGAGGAGGCCGTGCGCGAGTCCGGGCCGGTCACCGGGCTGTTCCACGAGTCCGAGCTGAGGCTCGCCGAGCTGGTGCACCACTTCATGCCGAGCATCGAGGTGTACCGGGCGCTGGGTTCCGGCACCGAGGGCGTGATGGCCGCCGTCCGCGGTGCCCGCGCGTTCACCGGCAAGCCGATGGTGATCAAGATGGGCGGTGCCTACCACGGCTGGTCCGACACGATGGTGGTCGGGCTGCGGGTGCCCGGCACCTGGCGGATGAACGCGAAGGGCATCCCGCTGGGCGCGACCGCCGACACCCGCGAGGTGTTCCCGGAGTCGCTGCGCGAGCTGAAGCGCAAGCTGGTCGAGAACCGGGTGCGTGGGGGCACCGCCGCGGTGATCGTCGAGCCGGTCGGGCCGGAGAGCGGGACGCGTCCGGTGCCGCACGACTACAACGAGAAGATCCGCGAGCTGTGCGACGAGTTCTCCGCACTGCTGGTCTTCGACGAGGTCGTCACCGGCTTCCGGCTGGGCATGGGGGGCGCCCAGGGCTACTTCGGCGTCCGGCCCGACCTGACCGTGCTCGGCAAGGCGGTCGCGGGCGGCTACCCGATGGCCGGCGGCGTCGGCGGACGGGAGGACGTCATGGCCGTCTTCGGCTCCGGGCTGGACGGCAAGGCCGGCGCGCACGTCCAGGTCGGCGGGACGCTTTCGGCCAACCCGCTGTCGTGCACGGCGGGCGCGATCGCGATCGAGGAGATGGCCCGCACCAACGCCCCGGTGATCGCGGGGCGCGCGGGAGACCGGCTCACCGAGGGGCTGCGCCGGCTGGTCGCGAAGCACGGGCTGCCCTACGTTGTGTACAACCAGGGCTCGATCGTCCACCTGGAGTCGACCGGGGTGTTGATGCTGTCGATGCGCAACCCCGCGAAGCTGCTGAAGGAGAACCCCGTGCGGAAGACAGTGATGGAGCAGATGGGCGCCGTCTACGCCGCCCACGGCATCATCACGCTCGCCGGATCGCGGCTGTACACGTCCATGGCCTGCACCGACGCCGTCATCGACGACGCCCTGGAACGTTTCGATCAGTCCTTCGCCCTGGTCGAGGGGGCCTGAGGGGTGGGGACCGGCCCAGGATCGGCGGCGAGCCGCGGCAAGCCTGCGCCGCAGGTGCTCGCCGCCGACCTGGGCACATCGGGCATGAAGCTCGCCCTCGTCGGCGAGGACGGCCGCGTCGTCGGCTGGGAGAGCGAGCCGGTCGACCTCGTGATCCTGCCGGGAGGCGGGGCCCAGCAGTCCCCGGCGCAGTGGTGGGAGGCGTTCGGGCGGTGCGCCGGGCGGCTGGCCGCGAAGCACCCTGAGCACTACGCGGCGGTCACGGCGGTGTGCTGCTCCACGCAGGGCGAGGGCACGATCGCCGTGGACGCGGCCGGCGAGGCCCTCACCGACTGCGTGCTCTGGATGGACATGCGCGGCGCGCCGAACCTGCGCCGCCAGTTCGGTGGGTGGCCGTCGATCGGCGGGCTGGCCGCCTCCCGTTACGCGAAATGGATCGGGCGCACCGGCGGCGCCCCGTCCCCGACCGGCAAGGACCCGGCCGCGCACATGCTCTGGATCCGCGACGAGCTGCCCGAGGTCTACGAGCGGACCGCGGTGTTCCTGAACGTGCTCGACTACCTGAACCTGCGCCTGACCGGGCGGGCCGTCGCCACGGTCGACTCGATCCTGACCAGCTGGGTCACCGACAACCGGGTGCCGGGGCGGGTGGCGTACGACGCCGACCTGGTCGCCGGGTGCGGGATCGAGGCGGACAGGTTCCCCGAGATCGTGGCGTGCACCGACGTGATCGGCACCTGTCGCCGGGTGCGGGATCGAGGCGGACAGGTTCCCCGAGATCGTGGCGTGCACCGACGTGATCGGCACC
>JAGQUI010000259.1 GCA_020438595.1 Propionibacteriaceae bacterium
GGATCGGGCGTGCCGCCCTGGCCGAGGTCCTCCACCGCGTCCACGGCGTAGCCGAACTCGTCGCCCGCTGCGGCGACCGCGCCGAACGAGGACTGGCTGTAGTGGACGCCGGGCGAGCTGGTGCCGAGTCCGCCGGCACCGCCGTGGACGACCTGGACCCAGCCGACGTCGGCCAGTCCGCCGATGTCCTCGCCGGGCACTCCCACGACGACGTCGGTGTAGCCGTCGCAGTCGAGGTCGGCCGTGGCCAGCGCCGCGCCGAAGTGGTCGCCCGGCTCGGCGCCGCCGCCGACGCCGGGCGAGTTCTGGTGCAGTTCGTCCCGCAGGCCCTCGCCGACCCGGCCGTCGCCGTCGCCGTAGAGGACCACGATCCGGCCCGCCTCGACCACGCCCGAGACGGTGGCCATCGGGTCCGCGACCACGGCGTCGCTCCAGCCGTCGCCGTTGAAGTCGGACTGCACGCCGGGCGCGCAGCCGTCCGCCGCGGCGTGTGCCGGTGGTGCGGGTGAGGTGAGTGGAATGGTGATGACGAGTGCCAGCCCGGTGAGCAGTGCCTGGGCGCGCATGAGGACCCCTCCTTGGTTGCCTGTTGGCCCATCGGAGGAGACGGACCCTGCGGTGATACGCGGCCGGGCCCGCGCGACCCGGCCGCGTCACCGGTCAGGGCGTCGGGTAGTCGACGACGAACTGCGGCGTGCCGGTGTTCGTGTCGTCCACCTGGCCGCCGACCCCGTTCACCACGTGGGTGATCGTGCCCGCGCCGAGGTTCACCGTCAGCACGTGGTGCAGGCTCACCCCGGCCCGGTCCGGCACCTCGAACCCGCTGGTGGTGACGATGTCGGGGTTGTTCCGGTTGTACACGTAGACCCCGCCGCCGGCCAGGCTGTGCGTCCGCACGGAGTCGGCGACCTTGTAGCCCGGGTAGCCGAGGGTGCCGTCGGGCTGCGTCCAGTCCGCCTGGGTGGGCGGGTCGTAGGCGAGTTCGTTCTGGTAGAAGATCACCCGGCCGCCGTCGCCCTTCCACAGTGTGCTGTAGCGCTGGAAGTGCTCGGAGAACAGGCCCGTCGCGGTGACGTCGTCACCGTTCACGACCAGCCCGTAGCGGCCGACGTTGGTGTTCCAGCGCTCGGTGTCGCCGTCCACGCCCTCGGGGAAGCCCTCCACGCCGTGGTCGGCCCGCCAGATCCAGGTGTGGTCGACCAGCACGTGGTTGGCGTTGATCTGCAGGGCCGTGGTCGCCTTGCCGACGTGGGGGCCGCCCACACGGAAGTAGACGTCGGAGAGCGTGATCGGGTCGGTGCGGTTGCTCGTCCGGCCCCGCGCGTGGCCGAGGCCCTGGCCCACCTGGAGCAGGACGGGGGAGAGCTTCGTGCCGGCGTCGATGGTGACGCCGGCCACGACGATCCCGGCCTGGTCCGCGACGCGCAGCGGAACGGCGCCGCCCACCGCGGTGAGGGTGGCCTGGCCCAACCCGAGCACGATCGTGCCCGCGCGCTGCACGCGGATCGAGCGGTTGATGTCGTAGACGCCCGGCGTGAACAGCAGGTTCTTGCCCTGCGCAAGGGCCCGGTTGATCGTCCTGGCCGAATCGGTCGGCTGCGCGATGAAGAACTTCGACAGCGCGATGCTGCGTCCGGCGGTCATCCCGTCGGCCCACGAGATGCCCGACGTGTTCCGCTGCGCCGACGGCACCCGGACGAAGTAGGTGCCGGCGTCGTCGACGTAGAGGTACGGCTTCTCCCTGCTGAGCGGGGTCTGCGCGACCGTGGTGTACGGCGGGTCGGGGAAGTCGGCGTCGTCGGGGGCGCCGACCACGCCGGAGAACACCTGGTTCCAGACCCCGTTGCTCCAGCCGGCCACCTCGCTGTTGCGGGTGAGCCACTGCTGCTGGGAGCCGCTGATCACGAACGGGAGCCTCGAGTCGGCGATGAAGCCGCCGCTGGCGAACTGCGGGCCGGCGGTGCAGTAGTCCATCAGGGAGAGGTTCGCCCCGCTGATGTCGACCCGGCGCATCGACACCGCCTGGGAGACGGCCCAGAAGTTCGCGCTCGCCCGGCAGCCGTCAGGCTCCCAGGACTTGTCGATCTTCAGGGTGAGGTTGGACAGCGAGCGCCAGAAGTTGTTCAGGGCGATGCAGTTGGAGGTGCCGCCGTCCTCAAGGCAGCGGTTGTACACCTCGACGCTGCCGTTGATGGTCACGTCGCCGGGGTGCGCGCCGAGGCCGGCGACCTCGGTGGAGTAGCCGACCTTGAAGTGCAGGGGCGTCTCGGCCGTGCCGTAGGTGCCGGGCGTGAACAGCACGGCGTAACGGCCGGCGCCCATCTCGTCGTCGACCTGCTCGTCGGCGACCTCGTCGAGCCTGGTCTGCACCTCGGCCAGCGGCGTCTCGGGCGTGACCAGGATCACGTTCGCGCCGAGGTCTGGGGCGGACGTGGTGGGCCTGCCGTGGCCGCCGGAGGGCGTGGCACCGGCCGTCCCGGCGGCCGGGATTCCGGCGACGAGGGCACCCGCGACGAGCACCGCGGCGAGCCTGCGGAGCGGGCGGGCAAGGGGTTTGGCGGTCATGCAGCATCCTCTCCATTGAGGGTTCGCGGACGGCGGGGGCGCCGTCCCTGCTGACCATAACCCCGCTATGGGAGCGTTCTCCACCCCGCACCGGAAACTCACTGAGTTGGCGTCAGGCCGCCTCGAGCGAGGCGAGGATGAGGTTCACGCAGGCCTCGTAGCCGAGGCGTCCGCTGTTCAGGCACAGGTCGTACTCGCGACGGTCGCCGAACTTCGTGCCGGTGAAGAACTGCTGGTAGCGGTCCCGGGTCCGGTCCATCTTCGCGATGTACTTCTCGGCGTCCTTCGGTGCGACGCCGTCGATGCGGACCGCCCGTTCGACCTTCCGGTCGGTGTCGGTGCTGTAGATGAACACGCTGCGCAGCGGCACCTCGGCGTCCCGCAGGATCCTGTCCGTGCAGCGGCCGATGAACACCGACGGCCTGGTCTGGGCCGCCTCCGTGACCACGTCCGCGATCGCGCCGTACATGCGGTACGGCAGCGAGATCGTCTCCGGGTCGGTGCCGCCGATGATCGACAGGTCGAAGAACTGGCCGGTGACGATCCGCTCGTCGAAGCCCTCGAGCAGGTCCGGCGGCAGGCCACGCTTGTTCGCCGCCTCCTGCAGGATGCGGGTGTCGTAGAACTCCATGCCGGTGCGCTCGCAGATCATCCGTCCGATCTCCCGGCCGCCGCTGCCGAACTCACGATTGATCACGATCGAGCGCTGCATCACGGATCCCTTCGTCGGCCTCAGTTCGCACCCTACGCCGGGGACGGGGACGCGGCGGCGGAACCGCGCGCACGGCGGCGGGCTCACGTAGCATGGCGGCCGTGCCAGCAGTCGTCGCCGTCGCGCGCAGCGCCACCCACTCGTTCAGCAAGCCCACGGTGGACTCCATCGACCTGGTCGAAGGCGTCGGGGTGCTCGGGGACGCGCACGGCGGCACGACCGTCCAGCACCTGCACCAGGTGCGCAAGGACGCCGACAAGCCGAACCTGCGCCAGGTGCACCTGATCCACGCCGAACTGCTCGACGAGCTGGCCGGCGCCGGCTTCGACGTCGGGCCCGGCGAACTCGGCGAGAACATCACCACCCGTGGCGTGGAACTGCTCGCGCTGCCGGTCGGCACCAGGCTCGTCGTCGGCGAGGCGGTGGTGACCGTCACCGGCCTGCGCAACCCGTGCCACCAGATCGAGGAGTTCCGTCCCGGCCTGCTGAAGCAGGTGCTGCGCCGCACCGCCGACGGCGAGGTGGAGCGGCTCACCGGGGTGATGGGCATCGTGTCGCGCGGCGGCACCGTGCGCGCCGGCGACCCGATCACCGTCGAGCTGCCCGCCGAACCCCACCACAACCTGACCACCGTCTGAACCAGTACCAGGAGGGAACCGCATGGGAGCCGCAGAGTTCTGGGAGGAACGCTACGCGGGCAAGCCGAAGGTGTGGTCGGGGCGGGTGAACCCGGGGCTGGTGGAGTTCGCGTCCGGGCTTCCCGCGGGCCGGGCCCTCGACCTCGGCTGCGGCGAGGGCGGGGACGCCGTGTGGCTGGCCCGGCAGGGCTGGCAGGTGACGGCGGTGGACATCTCCGCGACCGCGGTCGCACGCGGGCACGCGGCCGCCGAGGCGGCGGGCGTCCCGGACGACCGGATCCGGTGGCTGGCCCAGGACCTCGCGCACTGGCAGCCCGAGGGGAGCTACGACCTGGTCAGCGCCTTCTTCCTGCAGTCGCCGATGGAGCTGCCACGGGGGGAGGTCCTCAGCCGGGCCGCGGCTGCCGTAGCCCCCGGCGGGCACGTGCTGGTGGTCTCGCACGCCGCACCGCCGCCGTGGGCGAGGGGGCACGACCACCA
>JAGQUI010000025.1 GCA_020438595.1 Propionibacteriaceae bacterium
CGCCAGCCGAAGTCGAGGCCCTGGTGGCTGCGCGGGAGCTCGGGGTTGAGGCCGTCGAGGAAGCGCCAGACGTCGCCGCGCACCAGCATGCCGGCCACCGGCACGCCGAGCGCGGGGACCACCTCCAGCTGGCCCTGGTAGAGCTCTCCCGGGTCGGTCAGCGGACGCAGCCGGCCGCTGCCGCTGATGGTCTGCGCCCAGTCGCTGACGAGGATGCCCGCGCCCCGGCGCCGCGGCTCGACGAGCAGCGCCCCGACGACCGCGGCGTCCGGCTGTTCGCGGACCCGGTCGAGCAGGGCGGTGAGCGCTCCCGCGGTGGGCTCGGCGTCGTCGGGCAGGATCCAGAACCAGTCGCCCTCGGCGTCACCGGGCAGGTCGTCGACGATCTCCTCGACGACGGCGTCGCCGTTCTCCACCGCCTCGCGGCAGCGTTCGTCGGTCGGCTCGCCGGGCTCGGGGAGCACGGCGGCGACCACGTGGAAGGAGCTGTAGTCGGGCGGCGCCTCGTGGTCGACGGCATGCAGCCAGGCCCAGGGGTCCTCGCTGGACTCGTCGTTGACCTCGCTCAACACCTCACCTCTCGAGCCGACTTCCGGGACCGAGGGCAAAGCCTACCGCCGGGACGAAAGCCGGCGTGCGGGCTCAGCGGCCGGGCAGCGCGAAGTCGAGGAGCGGTGCGGGACGAACCACGATCACATGGCCTGCTTCTTCAGGCGCCGGCGCTCGCGTTCGCTGAGGCCGCCCCAGATGCCGAAGCGCTCGTCGTTGCCGAGCGCGTACTCCAGGCACTCCGGGCGCACGTCGCAGGAGAGGCAGACCTTCTTCGCCTCCCGCGTGGAACCGCCCTTCTCGGGGAAGAAAGCCTCCGGATCGGTCTGGGCGCAGAGAGCGCGGTCCTGCCAGCCCAGGAGGCCCTCGGCATCCGGCTCCGTGATCAGGAACAGTTCCTGCATCTGACTTTCCCCTCGACCCAGCCCGCGCTGTGGGGCACGCGAACTACTTGGAGAGAATTACACGCCTGTCATTCGCGATAAGTCAACCCCGTTGGGCTACCATTCGCGCTCGCGGACGCCGTGTCCCCCGAACGGGTGACGTGGTAGTTATTCGGAGTTTGTCGGGGATCCGGCCTCGTCCCTGAAGATGGCCTGGTGTCCCGTCTCGGGCATCCGGGGGGCACCCGGAGCGCCCGCCGCGGCGTCGTCGGCGGTCTGCCACACGGTGCCCGCAGCCTCGCCCCGCTGCCACGTGGTCCGGGTCTCGGGGACGGGCGGCGCGGCGGCCTCGGGCTCCGGTTCCGGCGCCGGCTCGAGCGCAGGAGCGGGCGGTGCCGTGTCGATTCGTCCCGCCGTGACCCCGCGCAGCAGCACCCAGAGCGCACCGGCGCCGACCGCCTTCAGCAGCAGGTCGATCAGGCTGCCGACGATCTCCACCACGCGTCCGACCGGGTCGTCCGCTGCGATCGCCCCGAGCACGTAGCTGATCAGTGTGAGCACCACGCCGACGCTGAGCACGATCGCCGCGACCAGGGTGACCCGGCGCGCGTGCGGGGTGGCCGGGGCGATGAAGAAGCAGGTGCTGACCAGCGCGACCACGGCGACCACCAGCGACATGCTCATCAGCGAGCCGCCGAGGGTCTGGAACGCCTCGAACAGCGGCACCTCCTGCTGCACGTTCTGCACCAGCTCGACGATGCCCAGGACGAGGTTGGCGGCGACCAGCACGATCACGGCCCAGGTCAGGGGCTCGCGGATGCGCTTCAGGTTGTCGATCATGTGGGGGTTCCTCCGGCTTCTGCCGCACAGCCTAGCCAGCAGCCGCGGATCGGCGGCCGGAACACGGGCGGCGGGAGGAGACGCGTCGGGCGGGCCGATCGTGCTACCCGCGCCGGTTGTCCCGCCGGATCCGGAGCTGGTTGATCTCGGCGAGGTTCTTCGTGAGTTCGAAGGTGACCCACGACGCCACGAAGGAGAACGGCCGGGGCTCCGGCATCAGCCCGGTCACCGGCGCATCCAGCGCGGCCCGTTCGAGGATCGCGCGCCAGCGGTCCCCGGCCGCACGGATTCCGTCCGTCGAGCCCGACCACGACACCTCCCCCGGCGTGCGGACGCGCCGCCCCTCCACGGCGTCGGCGGCATTCCCCCACCAGAACTCGATGTGCCACAACAGCCATCCGACAGTCGCCTCCGGCAGCGGCGGGTGCTCCTCGTCCGGCCAGTCCGCGACCCAGCCGGACGCGGTGCGGTGGACGGTCGCGACGTGGTCCGACGGCTCCCACAGCGCGAGATCGTCGTCGACCCGGTCGAGCACGAACCGGGACCCGAAGCCCCAGGCGAGGTCGAACTGGCTGAGGAGCAGGTCGCGCACGCCGTCCGCCTGCGCCGCGGGCGAGGATGCGCTCATGTCAGGCGAACTGCGGGCCGGCCTGCTCGGTGACGAGGGCGACGAGTTCCTTGACGCGCTGGGCGTCCTCGGCGCGGGCCACCAGGGTCGCCTGCGGCGTCCGCACGACCACGAGCCCGCTGATGCCGAGCAGCCCGACCGCCGAGTCGGGGTCGGCGTTCACCACGACGTTGCCGCTCGCGTCGAGCGCGATGACGTTCTGCCCGGAGATGGCGTTGCCCGCCTCGTCGGTGTCGAGGATCTCGGCGAGGCTGGCGTAGCCGCCCACGTCGCGCCACCGCACGGGCAGGGCCACCGCTGCGACGTGCGCACTGCCCTTGCCGAGGGAGACCGGTTCCATCACGCCGTAGTCGACCGACGTCCTCTCCAGCGCAGGGAAGATGATCGCGAGCCGTTCGGGGTGCTCGGCCAGTTCGGTGATCGAGTCGTGGGTGACCGGGTGCAGAAGCCGGAGCTGTTCTAGCAGCGTCGCCGCGCGCCAGACGAACATGCCCGAGTTCCACCAGTACTCGCCGGAGGCGAGGTAGGCCTCCGCGACCTCCAGCGCCGGCTTCTCCGCGAACTGGCGCACCTCGTGGGCGCCCTCGAACCCCGGCAGCGCGTCGCCGCGGTGCAGGTAGCCGTAGCCGGTGTGCGGGCTGGTCGGCACCACGCCCAGGGTCACCAGGACGTCGGGATCGGCCTCGGCGACGGCGAAGGCCGTGTCGAGGCAGCGGGCGAAGGTGTCCACGGGCTCGATCACCTGGTCGGCGGACACCTGCGCGATCACGGCGTCAGGGTCGAGGCGGTGCAGCACGGCGGCCGGCCAGGCGACCGCGTTCAGGGAGTCGCGTCCGACCGGCTCACCGAGGATGTTGGACGCCGGCAGCTCGGCGAGCTGTTCGGCCACGACGTCGGCGTAGGCCGCGCCGGTGACCACCCAGACCCGCTCGGCCGGCACCGAGGCCAGCGCGCGCTCGAACGCCAGCCGGAGCAGGCTCTTGCCGTCCACGAGGGGCAGCAACTGCTTGGGCGTGCCCTGCCGCGACAACGGCCACAACCGCGTACCGGACCCACCGGCCATGATCACCACGTACCGCACGGGGGTGAGCCTAACCGAGCCGTGTGACGACCCGCCTACGATGGCCCGGTGCCCGAGAACCCGATCGTGCGAGCGCTCGCCCTGCGCGTGCGCCGCGGCGGCGCCGAGCCGCTGCTGACCTGGTACCGGCCCGAGACCGGCGGACGCACCGAGCTGAGCGTGCGCACCGTCGCGAACTGGGTGGACAAGACCGCCAACCTGCTCGACGACCTGGGCGTGGACGGAACCATCGCCGGCCCGGTCAGCGTCGCCCACCCCGGCCACTGGATGAGCCTGCTCTGGCCGCTCGCCGCCTGGCAGCACGGCTGCGGCTACCGTGCGGGCGAGCCGGATGGCACTTGCGAGCTGGTCGTGGTGGGGCCTCAGGATCCGCAGCCCCACCCGGGCGCGACCACGATCGCGTGCTCCCTGCACCCGCTCGGGCTCGGCCTGCGCGACCTGCCCGACGGCGTGCTCGACTTCAGCGGTGAGGCGCTCGCCCAGCCGGACGCGCACGGCGCGGTGCCCGTCGAGGCGTCCGGGGTCGCGTGGACCGACGCCGCGCAGGAGTTCGACCACGCCGCCACCGGGCTGGTCACGCCCCGGCCCGACCGGGTGCTGGTGCGTCCGTCTACCCCGTGGGCGACGCTGGCGCAGGCGCTGCTGGGACCGGTGCTGGGCGGCGGCTCGGCGGTGGTCGTCGAGGGTCCGGTGGAGGCGGACGCGTTGGCGCGGCTTACTGCTGCCGAGCGGGTCACCGGCCCGGTGGCATGATGGCCAGCGCCACTCCCCTACCGGACGGAGCCCGATGATCTCGCGCCGCTCGCTGTTCACCACCACGGGTGTCCTCGCCGGGGGGCTCGCCGCCGCGACCCTGGTGGGCTGCTCGGGCGAGCCGGACATCCCGCGTCCGACCGCCTCCCCGACCGGGTCGATCACCGACCAGCTCGACGAGGTGCTGACGACCATCGCCGCCGGCTCCAGCGAGTTCGGCGTCTACATCGAGGATGTCCGCAGCGGCGGCACCTACAGCTTCAGCGGTGACTACGCCAGCCAGAGCGCGTCGATGGCGAAGCCGATGATCGTCGCGATGGCGGAGCGCAAGGCCCGCGCCGACGGGGAGCCGCTCAGCGCGGAGAACACCGAGAACGCCACGAAGGCGATCACCCACTCCGACAACGACGCCGCGACCGCGCTGTGGCAGTACGCCGGCTACGAGAGCTACCAGAGCCTCGCCGACGAACTGGGCATGGCCCACACCCACCTGGACGAGGCCAAGGCCGACCAGTGGAGCTGGACCTGGACCACCCCGGCCGACCAGGTGCTACTGGTGAAGACGCTGGCCACCGGCGACACGACAGCGCTGACCGATGAAGAGTGCACGTTCATCTACGACCTGATGGGCGAGGTGGAGGACGACCAGACCTGGGGCGTCGGCCAGCCGAAGTCCGACACGGTGGCGGTGCACCTGAAGAACGGCTGGGTGCAGTTCAAGTCGACCGACGGGCTGTGGGCGGTGAACTCCATGGGTAGCGTGACCGGGGACGGCCGCGACTACCGGCTGTGCGTGATGACCCGCCAGCCCGACTTCGCCACCGGCCGCGCCGTCGCCGACGAGGTCGGCAAGTGGGTGTTCGACATCCTCGGCTCAGGGACGCTCTGACGCCGATCCCCCTCCGCCCGGGCCCGGCAGAGCGGGTGCACGAAGTCCGCGTCCGGCCGGTGCAGCCGGGCCGACCCGGCTAGTGTCCAGAGTGCGCGGCCGACCGGCGGCGGCGCGGACGGGCTCACGGGAGAGCGCCATGGGACGGTTCAGGGTCCTGGCCGTGGTCCTGCTGGTCTGGCAGGCGGCCAGTGTCGGCTTCGGCGCCGTCGAGTTCGCCTACGACCAGCCACCGCCCGCCGCAGCCGTGGTCGCCGCGCTGGTGACCGTGGCCGGATGGGTGGCGCTCGCCGTGTGGGCCGGGCGGCACTCGATCACCGCCTTCGTCTGGTTCGCAGCGGTGGTGTGGCTGCTCATCCTCGCCACGCCGGTCGCGGCGATGCTGCTGGTCGCTGCCGAGGGCGACTCGGTCGCGCCCTGGCACCAGGCGATGATCCTGCCCATCCTGTTCGCCGGCGGGTCGCTGCATCCGCTCGCCTGGTTCGTGCCCCTCGCCGACCAGGAGTACCAGACGATGGTCGTCGCGGGCGCCATGCTCGTGGTGAGCATCGGCAGCTACCTCCTCAGCCGCGCCCTCTCCCGACGGGGGAAGGCCGGTCCGGCCGAGGCGGGGACTGAGGATCAGGGGTTGCCGGAGGTGTAGAAGCGGAACCCGCGCGGAATGCCGTCGTGGCGGGTGACGTCGGCGAACTTCACCGGGATGGTGTCGGCGCCCTGCCGGACGTGGAAGTGGATGTGCCCGGTCAGGCTGTTGCCGACGCTGCCCACCGACGCGAGCCGGTCGCCCTGGGCGACCCGGCCACCGACGACCACTTGGGCGCTGTTGTGCAGGATGTGCAGGTAGGACGCGACCGACCCGTCGGCGTGCTGCACCTCGATCTCGTTGTTGCTCCCGCCGATCCCGTCGTTGGTGTCGATCACCCTGGTCACGGTGCCGGCGAGCGCGGCGAGGACCGGGGTGCCGCACGGGCGGCGGAAGTCCCAGGCGAAGTCCTGGGTCAGGTTCGCGTGGGTGTGGTTGAACCGGCTGTTGTTGCCCTGGATCACCCACGTCCGCGCACCGGAGGGGAACGGCAACCTGAAGGACGCCGGTGCCGTCGCGTAGGCGGCGGCATCCACCCGCCCCCGCAGCAGCAGGTAGAAGACCAGCCACAACACTCCCCAGGCGACCAGGACCACGAGCGCGATCACGGCGGACGCCGTCGAGCCGCCGCCGAGGAGCAGCACGACGACGAGGGTCAGTTGGGCCGCCAGCCCGAGGGCGTGGAAGGAGCGCGGCACGCTCACCGGTCCGCACTTCACGAACGCGAGGAACGCCAGGCCGATGCCGGTGACGGGCGCACCCACCAGCACGACCCCCAGCATCGCGCCGACGGCCTCGTCGGCACCGGCGTCGGAGAAGGCACGCAGCAGGTTGGTCGCCGCCCAGACGGCGATCACGACCCACAGCGCCAGGGTCGCCAGGCTGGCCACGATCATCGGCCATGACCCGCTCAGCCCGCGGACGGCGACCACCAGGAAGGCGATGCCCAGGCCCAGGAGGACAAGGTTCGCGGCCAGCATCAGATCACCTCGGCGGGCCGGGAGGCGATGCCGCACGGGGTGCCGGCCCGGCTCCAGTCAAACGACGCGGCCGACGGCCCGGCAAGGCGAAGAATTGCGCTCCGCCCGGACCCGGGACCGCAGGACCGAACCCGGAGAACAGGGCCCGCAGCGGCACCGGCGATGCAAGAATGCGGCGTGACCGCGACCTCGCGGCCGGCGCCCGGTGGGGCGCATCGAGAACAGGAGTTGCAGTGGATTTCTGGGGTTACCTCTGGCTGATGATCTGGTGGACGTTCTTCATCCTCTACCTGATGGTGTTGTTCCAGATCATCGTCGACATCTTCCGTGACGACTCGATGAACGGCTGGGCGAAGGCCGTGTGGGTGGTCGCCCTGTTCATCGTGCCCGCCATCACCGCCCTCGTCTACATCATCATGCGCGGCAAGGGCATGAACGAACGCCGGGCCGCCGTCTACCAGCAGTCCAAGGAGGCCACGGACTCCTACATCCGTTCGGTGGCCGCCACGTCCGACCCCGCCACGCAGATCGCCAACGCCAAGTCGCTGCTCGACTCCGGCGCGATCAGCCAGGCCGAGTTCGACCAGCTGAAGGCCAAGGCCCTCGCCTGACCACGGCTCCCGGGCCCGCGGTTTCGCCGTGGGCCCGGGCCCGGCGGTCGCGGCGGATCAGGCACGGGTCAGCCGCTGACCTTGCAGATGCTGTTCAGGTTGTCGGTGTTGGTCTGGGAGTTGGTCTTCTTGGCCTTCGGCGTGGCCGAACCGGACGCGGACGGGGAGGCTGACGGCTTGTCGAGCTCCTCGGACGCGGCGATCTTGTCCGCGACCACGGTGCGGATCTTCGCCAGGTCGGGGGTCGCCGGCTCGATCAGCGGCGGCGTGAAGCTCACCGAGGCCATCGGTACCGACTTGCCCTTGGCGGCCAGGTCGAGCAGCATGCCGAGGTCGGAGGACGGCACGTTCGTGGCCACGATCTCCTTGCCCGCGTCGGCGATGGCCTGGAACTTGGTCAGCACCGTCGTGGGGTTCAGCTGGCGCAGCATCGCGTTCATCACGCACTTCTGCCGGATCATCCGCTCGTAGTCCGAGGAGTACTCGCGGGAGCGGGCGAACCACAGCGCCTTGAAGCCGTTCAGGTGCACGTTCTTGCCCGGCTCGATCCAGTCGTAGACGCCCTTGGGGCCGTGCAGGCTGCCGATCGGCACCCGCTTGCCGATGTCGAGGTTGATCCCGCCGACGGCGTTGATCAGTTGCCGGAATCCCTTCAGGTCGATCATGGCCCAGTAGTTGATCTTCAGCCCGAGGGTCTCCTCGATCACGCCCCGCGTGGCCTCGACGCCGGGGTACTTCACCCCGGGGAACAGCTTCTTGTTGGTCATCGCGAGGGTGTACACACCGTTCAGCAGGCAGGCGTCGGACAGGTCCTTCACCTTGCAGTAGTAGCCGTCGGGGTACTTGGCGCGGAACGGCGAGTCGGCCGGGAACGGGGCGTGCTGGAGGTTGCGGGGCAGGCTGAACAGCACCGTCCGTCCGGTCTCCACGTCGATGCTGGCCACGGTCATCGAGTCCGGGCGCAGGCCCGTCCGGTCGGGCCCCGCATCGCCACCGAGCAGCAGGACGTTGATCCGCCCGTGCTCCGCCTGGCTGTTGCCGCCGCCGCCGAAGATCGTGCTGCCGAACACGTCCGCCTGGGTCGCGAACATGCCGGACGCGCCCCACGCCACCGTGCCGCTGGTCGCGGTCAGGACGAGCGCCAGGATGCCGGAGACCCACTTGCCCGCGGTGGACAGGTGCCGCGGATTGGCCAGCCACCAGGCGTCCAGCAGCAGCAGGATCCAGCCCAGGGCGAGCGCCGGCACCAGCCAGCGCAGCACGGTCGGCGTGATCGGGTTGGCGTACAGGCCGATCACGTAGGGCCGCAGCGGGGTGAGCAGCAGCACCGCCACGAAGACCAGCAGCGCGATCAGGGTGGCCCAGATCCGGAACGCCACCCGGCCGAGGCGCTTCTGGCCCACGGCCAACTGGGCCGAACCGGGCACGACCAGCGTCATCAGCATCAGCACGAGCGCCCGGCGCAGCGCGATGCCCTGGCTGCGGCGCAGCGGGGACGGCAGGACCGCGCCCTCGGGCTGGGCTGTCGTGGCCAATGGGACTCCTGGCGGGGAAGGGGCTCGGGATCTGGCGCCTTCCAGTATTACCGTGCCTGCCCAAAGGCCCCGGCTGCCGCGCCGTGGGAGGTGCGGACGCCCCGGCCGGGCTTGCCGGTATCGGCGGGACGCTGCAGGCTGTAAGCCCCGAAACCGGTGGAGGTTCCTGCATGGGCAAGCTGATCTACGCGGCCAACACCTCGCTCGACGGCTTCCTCGAGGACGAGACCGGCTCGTTCAACTGGTCCGTGCCCGACGCGGAGGTGCACGCGTTCTGGAACCAGCACGAGCGCCACATCGGCACGTCGCTCTACGGACGGAGGATGTACGAGACCATGCGGGTCTGGGAGAGCGACGACTGGCTGGCCGACGAGCCGGCGGTGGTGCGCGAGTATGCCGCGATCTGGCGTGACGCCGACAAGGTTGTCTACTCCGCCACGCTCACCGGGGCCTCGACCGCGCGCACCCGGCTCGAGCGGCACTTCGACCCCGAGGCGGTGCGACGGCTCAAGGAGACCTCCGCGAAGGACCTGAGCATCGGCGGTGCGGGAATCGCCGCGGAGGCGTTCCGGCACGGACTCGTCGACGAGTGCGTGCTGCTGCTGTGCCCGGTGGTCGTGGGTGGCGGCAAGCCGGCCCTGCCGCGCGGCATCCGGCTCGACCTCGAACTGCTGGAGCACCGGCGGTTCGACAACGGCGTCGTCCACCTCCGCCACGCGGTCCGGCACGCCTGAGCGCACCCCGCGGAGCGCGCCTCCGGCGTCGGGCACCGCGGCGGCGGGGCTTCCGGGCTCAGTTGCCGCGGACGGCGGCGCCCTTGGCGCGGGCCGCGTCGCGCAGCGACTCCTGGAACGCCACCATCTTCTTCGCCAGCGCCGGGTCGGACGCCGCGAGGATGCGGACGGCCAGCAGCCCAGCGTTGCGCGCGTTCCCGATCGCGACCGTCGCGACCGGAACCCCGGCCGGCATCTGCACGATCGAGAGCAGCGAGTCCATGCCGTCGAGGTACTTCAGCGGCACCGGCACCCCGATCACGGGCAGGGGGGTGAGCGCGGCCAGCATGCCGGGCAGGTGGGCGGCCCCGCCGGCGCCGGCGATGATCACCTTCAGCCCGCGGGTGTGCGCGCCGCGTCCGTACTCGACCATGTCCTCGGGCATCCGGTGGGCGGAGACCACGTCCGCCTCGTACGGCACGCCGAACTCGGCGCACGCCTCGGCCGCGGCCGACATCACCGGCCAGTCCGAGTCGGACCCCATCACGATCCCGACCAGGGGCTGTTCACTCATCGGTGCCTCCCATCAGCTGGCGGGCCGCTCGCCAGGCCCGTTCCGTCGTCGCCCCGACCTCGTCGCCGAGCGCCGTCACGTGCCCCACCTTGCGTCCGGGCACCACGTCCTTGCCGTACAACTGCACCTTCAGCGCGGGGTCGGCGGCCAGCACCTCACCCAGGCCGCCGAGCAGGTCGGCCCGCGAGCCACCGAGCACGTTCACCATCACCGCCACGGGCGCGAGCGCCGCGGTCGAGCCGAGGGGAAGGTCGGCCACCGCACGCAGGTGGTTCTCGAACTGGCTGGTCACGGCACCGTCGATGCTCCAGTGGCCCGTGTTGTGCGGACGCATCGCCAGCTCGTTCACCACGACCGAGCCGTCCTTCGCCTGCATCAGTTCGACCGCGAGGATGCCGACCACGCCCAGCTCCGCGGCGATCCGCAGCGCCATCGCCTGCAGGTCGCGCACCTGGTCCGGGCGCAGGCCCGGCGCGGGAGTGGTGGTCGCCGTGCAGATGCCGTCGGTCTGGACGGTCTCGCTGACCGGGTAGACGACGGCCTGCCCACCCGGACGGCGGGCGACCAGCACGCTCAGCTCCCGGCTGAAGTCGATGAACTCCTCGGCGATCACGACCGCGCCGCTACGCAGCCCCTCGAGCCCGTCGAACGGGACGGACGCCGCCTGCGGCCCGTCCAGCTTCCAGACGCCCTTGCCGTCGTAGCCGCCGCGGGAGGTCTTGGCGATCACCGGCCAGCCGATCTCGTCGCCGAACGCGACCAGTTCCGCGGGGCCGGCCACCACCCGGTTGACCGGGCACGGGACGCCGAGGGCACCCAGCCGCTGCCGCATCACCGCCTTGTCCTGGGCGTGCACGAGCGCCTCCGGGCCGGGCCGGACGGCGATGCCGGCGGTCTCGAGGTCGTGCAGGATCTGCGTCGGCACGTGCTCGTGGTCGAAGGTGACCACGTCGCAACCGGACGCGAAATCCGCCACAGTGTCCGGGTCGGTGTAGTCGCCCACCCCCACGTCGTGCACCACCTGGGCGGCGGACACGTCCGGGCCCTCGGCGAGCAGCCGCAGACGCAGCCCGAGGCCGATCGACGCGGCGTGCATCATCCGGGCCAGTTGGCCGCCACCGATCACGCCAACGGTCGCCGCGGGAGTCCTCACCTGCGGGAGCCTACCGTCGAGGGCGACCCACCTTCACCGGGGGCCAGCACCCGGGGGCGGGCGTTCGATCACGATGGTGGCGCTCGGCGGGGGCCACCGCCGTGACAAGATGAACCCATGACCGCGCACATCGTCGCCATGGGTGGCGGCGGCTTCTCGATGTCGCCGTTCGGGGCCCCGACCAACCTCGACCGCTACCTGGTCGAACTCACCGGCAAGTCCTCGCCGCTGGTGTGCTTCGCCCCGACCGCCTCCGCCGACGACCCGCAGTACATCAACAAGTTCCTGCTCGCCTACGGGACCCTCGGCGTGCGCACCATGGTGCTGACCCTGTGGGAGGGCGGCTCGGCCGGCTCGGTGGCACGCATCGCGGACGCCGACCTGCTGCTCGTGGGCGGCGGGCACACGGTGAACCTGATGGCCCTGTGGCAGGCGCACGGCGTGGACGCGGCGATCCGCGCGCGGCACGACGCCGGCGACGTGGTGCTGGCCGGCGTCTCGGCGGGCGGCTCGTGCTGGTACGGCGGCTGCATCACCGACTCCTTCGGCGACTTCCGCGCCTGGCGCGGCGGCCTCGGCCTGGTGCCGGGGAGCTTCTGCCCCCACTTCGACGGCGAGGCCGAGCGGGCGCCCGCCTACACCGACGCGGTCGCCGGCGGCGACCTCCCGGGCGGCTACGGCGCCGACGACGGGGCCGGCGTCCACTACGTCGACGGTGTGCCCACCAACTTCATCGCGGAGGCCACCGGCAAGCGGGTGTACCGGGTGCTGCCGTCCGACCTGCCCACCGCCAGCGGCGTCCTGGTCGAGCCGCAGCAGATGACGGTGCTCTGAGCCGATCGGCTCTGCCTCAGCGGAAGATCAGCGTCCGCTGCACGACGAAGTTCACCGCGGTCGCCACGCCCTGGGCGATCACGAAGCCGACCACCTGGGCGATGGTGACGCTGCCCCACAGGCCGAGCACCCATGGGTAGAGCACGGCGAACAGACCGACCTGCAGCGCGAACGTGATCCCGTACAGCGCCACGACGGCGGCGAAGCGGCGCTTGGACGGCTCGGCCTGGAACGTCCAGCGCCGGTTGATCAGGTACGCCGTGGTGGTGCCGGCGATGAACGACAGCGCCTTGGCCGGGGTGTGGTCGAGCCCGGCAAGGTTCATCAGCACGACCAGCAGGCCGAAGTCGACCACGGCGGACAGGCCGCCGGTGACCACGAACCGGACCAGCTGGGTGCGCAGTGCCAGCCGCGTGGACGCGTCCGTCCCGGCCGCCGCCGGCTCCTCCACTGCCATCCCGCTCAATCGTCGCGGAGTTCGGGGTTCTTGATCGGGTCCTCGCCGCCGAAGAGCAGTTCGGTCATCACGACGTGCACGCGCTCCACGTCCGGGATGTCGTCGAGGGTGACCGGCTGGTCGGCGGCCGTGGTGAGCACGAGCGTGCCGCAGCCCAGCATCTGGTCGATCGGGCCGCGCTGGTAGGCGACGTTGTTGATCCGGCTCAGCGGCATGTCGTGGCCGGTCTTCACGATGATGCCGCGGCGGGTGATGATCCGCCGGTTGGTGAACGTGTAGGTGCTGGTCAGCCAGCGCAGGAACGGTACGACCACCCAGAGCACCAGCGCGATCAGCGCGATCGCCACGATCAGCCAGCGCAGCCAGTCCCAGCCGGCCACGAGCGGGATGGCGAGCGCGAAGCCGGTGACGATCGCGATCACCAGCAGGAGCAGTGCGGGCACGATCAGGGCCTTGACGTGGGTGCGCAGGTGCAGCACCACCACTTCGCCCTTGCCCAACAGAGACGGATCCAGACCCATGGCGACAATGGTGGCACACGCCGCGGCTGCCGCTGTCCCCCGCCCCGCCGCGCCGCTTCGCCTCCACCCTGCCCAGACGCTCCCGAAAATCGGCGTTGCTCCCGAAATTTCGGGAGCGTCTGCGAATTTCGGGAGCGTCTGTGGGAAGAACCGGGGACGGGGCGTGTCAGCCGGTCAGCGCAGGTGGACGACGTCCCCGGCGGCGAACGGACGCTCCTCGCCGCGGACGCGGACCAGGAGGCGACCCTCGGCGTCCACGCCGGTCGCCTCGCCCTCCACGAACGCCGTCGCCGACGTCTGCACCCGCACGGGGCGGCCCACCGACGAGCAGCGGGCGGCGTACTCGGCGCGCAGGCCCGCCCCGGACAGCCAGCGGGTGTACCAGCCGCCCAGGGCGTCCAGCACCGCCGTGACCAGCGCGGTGCCGTCCACCACCCCTCCGGCCAGGGCCACGGAGGTGGCGGTCGGCACGGGAAGCTGGGCCTCGGTGAGG
>JAGQUI010000260.1 GCA_020438595.1 Propionibacteriaceae bacterium
CGCGGACAACTTCGCGGCGCTGTCGGGCGGTGAGACCCGCATCCTGAGCATCGCAGCTGCTCTGCTTGGCGGCACCCCCGTCAACCTGTACGACGCCATTCCGGGGCTGGACCGGGATCACGCCCAGCTGGTGCTGGCCGCGCTAGCGTACGCGTGCGGCAGCCACGAACACAGGGGGGCGCTGGTGCCGGACCCCGAAGGCCGCTACCGGGCGGTTGATGGGACGCGGATGCGCATCCGTCGGCTCGGCAGCCTTTACCCATGGCCTCGAGCGGAGTAGCCGGGCAGAGTCGTGCCATGGCGTCACCTCCCCGCCATCCCGCAGCGCACCTGCCGGCGCAGCCATCGCCGCTGCCCGGGACCGAACCCCTCACCCCACACAACCTCCGGCTCCTCGGACGACTGGCGCTGCGGCATCTGGACGCCGGCCTCCTCATCTACGTGGTCCTCATGTCGCTGCTCCTCGGCGTCGTCTGGCTCATCGGCGGGCTGCCCTACGGTCAACCCCTGAACCCGGCTGGGGCCGTGATCGCCGCTGTCGTCGTGTTCGGCGTCAGCTTGGCGCTCCTGCCGCTCAGCATCGGGTGGACCGTGCGAGGGTGGGCAAGGAGGTCCTGGGTGGTCGGCTACTTCGACGCCACCACCACCCTGCTCGTCCATCCCACCCCCGACGGCGAATGGCTGCTCTCCGATCACGTCACCGCCCAGCGGGGACGCGGCTCGGCCCGAGCCTTCCGCCGGCGCGTCTTCCAGCACCTGGCCAGTGAAGCTGACCGACTCGGCGTCGTCATCGTCACCGAGACGCGCGTTGCCAGATTGTGCCAGCTCTACCTCGACGACCTGCCCGGCCTCACCCTCGTCAACCAACGCCGTCGCGACTACGTCAGGCGACGCATCTACGACCTGCGACGCGAACCGGTCGCCACCCGAGATCCCGACTGAAGCAAGGACCCCTGAGGTGTCGGGGTGCCCATCCGCTGCGGGTCGTGTGCTCCCGACGGGAGGTAGATCTTCGCCCGGCTGTCCGGATCGGGCACCTGTTCCCGGCTTAGTGGGCTAGCAGCCCACTTCGACCGAGAGGGACACCGATGGCCCGATCCGACAGCTACACTTTCGAGCAGCGAGACGCCGCCGACCTGGCCCGGCGAGAAGTACTCGAGCAGATGCACGCCGACCTTGCCTCCAAGCTGGCGACCTTCGACGACCGGGACGCCTGGCAGCGCTGGCTCAAGTTCGCCGCCGGCTTCCACCAGTACTCGTTCGCCAACACCTGCTTGATCTATATGGCCAAGCCAGAGGCTACTTTGGTGGCCGGCTACCGAACCTGGTTGGCCAAGGGCCACCAGGTGCGCCGCGGCGAGAAGTCGATTCCGATCCTCGCACCCGTCACCCGCCTGGTGCCACTCGAGGACGCCAAGGGCAACCCGGCCCTCGACCCCGCCGGCCGGCCGATCGCCCACCGCCAGATGGTCGGGGTACGGGTCGCCCACGTCTTCGACGCGAGCCAGGTCGATCCGCCACCCCAGACCGAACGTCCCCAACCCACCCTGCTCGTCGGCCAGGCACCACCCGGACTATGGGACTCCCTGGCCCAGCTCGTCGCCGACGAAGGCTTCACCATCACCCGCGGCGACTGCGGCGGCGCGAACGGCTACACCGACTTCGCCGCCAAACAAGTCCGGGTGCGCGCCGATGTCGACGACGCCCAAAGCGTCCGCACACTCTGCCACGAAGCCGCACACATCTTCACGATGGACGCCGCCGACATCGCCACCTACGCCGACCGGCACTGCCGCGGCACCCTCGAGGTGATCGCCGAGTCGACCGCCTACCTCGTCACCCAGGCCCACGGCCTGGACGCAGGCCAGTACACGTTCAACTACGTCGCCGGCTGGGCCGTCGAAGCCGCCGGACGCAGCGGCGACCTCCACCGCATCGACGAAGTCGTCCGCAGCACCGGTGAACGAGTCATCACGGCCGCGCACCGCATCCTGTCCCACACCCAACCGTCCAGCGAGGCGATCGTTGAACTGCCCGGCGTCCAGGCCGTCACGCCGCCCATCCGACCGACACCACGACTCTGGGAGACCGTGACCGCCGCCGGACGACCCCGCGCCCAAGCCATGGCCACCAGAACCAGAGCACGCGGTCGGAACGCGCCGAGCGTGCCGAGGTAGAACTCTTCATCCCGAGCTGTCCGGACACCTGGGTCATCTACGGCTTAGTGGTACATGAGCCACGAACTCAGCCAGGCCCTCGGCCACCTCCGCCAAGCCGCGCACCAGCTCCTCGTGCAGACCGACCCCACCGGGCAGACCCTGCGGCTGGCCTGCCAGATCCTCGACATCGAGAACTCCCTCGAGGAGGTCGGCATCAGGCCGGTCTGGGTTGCTGCGGCCAGCTCCGCTGCGGATTCGACCATCGCGGCGATCCGCCTTCTCACCCGATCCCCACAAGCCGTGCCCTCCGACGTCTGGCCAGCGCTCGAGAACCTGCTCACCGAAGTAGGCGATCATGGCCACCGTTGAGACTCTGCTGGCCGCCCTCCACGACCGCACCGGTGAGTACATTTCGGAACATCCCGCCACATCCGAGGCGGCCAAGCTCGGATGGCATCGCCTGGCGCTGAACGCCATGCGCATCCTGGTGATGACCAGCCCGCCAGCGGACGTGACGACGATCCTGAAGCAGATTCTGCGTCACGTGGACCCGCGCGACGCGCCCGTCAACTCTGCGATGACAGCGATCGGCTACACCCTCGGGGTCCTCGCCGACACCGTCAACTCCCATCCCGACACCCTCAAGGCTGCCGGCCACGCCGGCCGCACCCAACTGCGCTCCTGCATCCTGGGCACACTCCACCACGTCGCCGCCATAACCCTCCAAGCCCTTCCGGCCGACTCGACGGTGCCAGGTCGCAACCTCATCCGAGATCTCGCCGACGCGACCGAAGCCGCCGCCTACGCCCCCTGGAGAACTCCCCACCAGCCCTTGGCCGGACTCTCCCTCGGCCCAACCCCAGGCAGTCTCGACCAGGCCGTAGACCGCTGGGCCAGATGCGCTACCGACATCCTCACCAGCCCGAGCCGAGTCACCTCCTACGCGTTCCAACGCACCGCGGCCACCATCGCCCGGGTGTGCTTTGCGGCCGCTGCCGTCCTCACCGAGCCAGCGGGGGAGCGGGCCGGCGACCACATCGCCGGATCAACGCTGGCGGCCGCAGCCCAGGCGTGGCAGACCGCGGCGGACTGGCCACCAGAAGTCAGACTCGGCGGGCGCACCACCCCGCTGCGTCAACGCTCCAGCGAGCTTGACCAGGCGTTGGCCGGTCTGGCACACGTCGCGGTGAGCTCCCTGACCGAGCACGAAGCCCTGTTCGGAGCTGTGCTTCGAGCCGAAAGAGTCTCCGCCTCCTACCAGGCAGCCCTCGTCCAGGTCGTGACAAGCCACAGCCTGTGGGTCAGCGTCGAGGCCCTCGGGTCCCACTACCTCACCCGCCACCCCGGAACCGCCAGAGCTGACTGGGTGATCGACCCCGGAACCCTCCACGGTGAAGCGCTGCTCTCCGCGAGCGAGCGAGCCGGAGCAGCGCTCCGCCAAGCAGTCGATCACATTCACAGACCTGTGACACCGGCGGGCTGGGCGCGATCGCCACGCGACCGACCAGTCTGGGAGACGATCACCGCCTCTAGGCAACTTCAGCGCCGCAGGTCGACGAATGCGCCGGGACCTTCCCGGGGGATGGGCCGGTGAGGGCATTGGCTCCCGACGGCTCCGCGATCCCGGGGTACGCCGAGCCCTTGGGCCTGACCCGGGCTGGTCGGCGTCGCGTGCCTCACCCGAAATGCCTCCCTCTCCCGCAATGCGACCGCGTGATCGAGTACATGAAACGCAATGGCGCGGACGAGGTCCTCGGCGCCGGTGCGCGCGCCGGGGCGGTAGATCAGGGCGAACGCCTTGTAATCGCGTCGCGACACCTCCAGCGGTTGAGGGAAGCTGTCGTGGAGCCGCCGATCTGGACGAAACCGCCGCCGGCGTCAGGATCGCGACCCGGCCTCCACGTCGGCAAGGGAAGAAGAACAGGCCTGTGTCGTTCTTGCCCGGTTCCTGCGGTTTCTCCTCCCTGTGTCCCGATCGTCGTGGACCATCTACTCGCCAGCGGAGGCGCGACGGCGGAGTGCTCAGGACGGCCACCATGGTGGTCGGGTTGACCTGGCTGAGCCGGGTGAGGATCCGGATGACCTGTCCGAGGGTGAGGCTGACGGGAAGTCGCACGTCCACGGGCAACAGGAGTCGTCTGTATACCGGCCAGACCGGATCGGTGTGCACGTCGCGGACGCGGTGTCTGAGGTGAAGGCGTCCGCGGCGCCCGCGAGCGTCGACGCGCTGTCAG
>JAGQUI010000261.1 GCA_020438595.1 Propionibacteriaceae bacterium
CCATGAGCGACCTGATCTCCTACCTGGGACTGGAGAAGTCCACGATCACCGGGCTTGTTGCACGCGCCGAGAAGCGAAGACTCATCTGCCGCAATCAATGAAGTCGAAGTTCGGCGAGGCTGCTTGAGCTCTCGGCGGACGAGATCCGGTCCAAGTCAGATCGCTGTGCTAGGTACTCGCGTTGCACGATGGGATCGATCGTGTCAACCTCAAGCGGCCGACAGGACGTGTCCCGCTGGTCCAGGAGCTCGAATGCATGGTCGGTGCCGCGTTGCCCCGCCCATGCTGCCGTTTCGGCGCCACCGCGGGCGGCGGTCGCCAGCGCATAGAAACTGGCCGCGAGCGCGTCCTGATCGAGCTCTTCCGCGAGAGCTTCCAGCTCGTTCAGCACCGGCTCGGGATCTTCCGTGGAATCACCCAAGGCTAAATCCCAAGCAAGCCGCAAAGCCCTTTGTGCCAAAGGGTGATCCCCCCCGGCGTCCTTCGCGTGGAGAAGACGCTGTGCACAGCAGCACGCGAAGACTGCACGCTGAAAAGGCAGCAAACGCGCGAGCTCCTGCGATGGCACGCCGTCGACTGCGATGAACTCCAGGACCTCGTCGGCGGTGGCCATGGCGAAACTGTCTCACGCTTCGTGCTGTTGATGACGCGGGGCAAAGGTGCCGAGACATCCGGGACTGCCGTGAACGGGTTGGCCGGTATCACGCGGGACGCGGGAATGAGTTGCTCGCCCATTCCCGCGCATGCGCGATCCCGCGGCCGGGAACTAGAAGTGTTGGGCGAATTCTCGCACTGCCCAGAGCAGTAGGCCGATGCTCACCCAGGCGAGAAGCACCATCACACTCAGCCCGGCGCCGATCCAGCGGGTTCGGAACGGTATGGCCGCGCCGATGGCGACGAGCGACAACCCACCTAGGGTCACCAAGGCCAGGTCGCTCCACAGATAGACCGAGGTCCACCACCACAGGCCAAGAAAGGCCGCACCCGCGAACAGCCCGATGAGGAGCCCCAGGACACGTGAGCGGGGGATTCGCCCGACGGACCCGGACGTCTGTGTCGGCGAAGCCTCGGCCATGAGGCCACCTTACGCAGCAACGTGTCTCCCGAAAGACACCGCCGCGATTCTCGCCGACGACAGCTTCTGGCCGCAATCGGGCGGCCTATTCGCCGAGCAGGGTGCTGTTCAGTTCTGCGACCCGGTGGAGGCTGATCCCGTGCGCCTGCTCGCGGGCGAGTGTGTGGTCGCAATGCTGCAATTCAATGAGTGGGACGACACCGGGCTCGCGGGTACGAACGCTCACCTGCAGTCCCGTGGTCGGTGGGTCGTACGGCACGAGCCAAGTGCACAACCAGCCGAACATAGGTGCAAGCGCGGCTCTGTCAGGAGCATTCCAGTGTTCGATCGTTGCATCGAAGTTGGCCTCGCTGAGCGACGCCCACACCGACCAACTGAAGGTCCTGATGGTGGGGTCGTCGACGGGAATCTCGATGTGGCCACGGACGAAGTAATGGGTCTGGCCATCCAGCGGAAGCACGCAGAGGTCGTCGTTGATCTCGCCAAGTGCACGCTGTTCGTCGGAGGCCATCAACCACGGATCGGGAGCATTCGCGCCGAACACGGCCGCCAGCCCTCGATGCTCCGCACCACAAAGGGCGCATCGCCAAGCGTGATCGGCTCGCGGTGTGCTTGTCATGAGTAGATGATGGCCGACTTCGTGGAGTCTCGGCGCGATCGCGCCGCATCGGGTCCACCTCGAGGACTTGGTACCTAGGGGACTCACGCACATGCCGCACCCGGCGCGGTCGCTCGACGGGGCGTCTCCCTGGTCCACGAGATCACTGGTACTCGAGCTTGCCCCCATCGACGAGTGCGAGGGTCAATTGTCCGTCCTCCAGGCCGAAGGCCGCGACGTTCTCGAGCCCGGTGAGGTAGAGGTCACCGTAGGAGCCCTCCTCGCAGGCGACGATGGTCGCCGGCCCCGGGGACAGGCTGATGCTCCCGCCGGAACCGCTGACGTCGGCCGTCTGGTAGGTGCCGCTCACCGTATTGCAGTCGGCCCGCACGGTGAAGCTCTCGTCCGTGCCGAACTCGATGGTGTAGGCATCCTGCTTGTCCTGCGGCACCGCTCCCTGGAACGGCGGTGTCACGAGGGTGAACGCGTCGAGCCGCCAGGTGCGGCCGGTGATGTCCGGGCCGTCCGGTGGAGCGGACGTCGGCGTGGGCGACGGCGAGGTGGCCGTCGGCGAAGGCGTCGGGCGGGCGGTGGTGGGACTCGGCCCGGGAGTCGTTGCGGTGGGCGTCGTTGTCGCGGTGACCGTCCGGGTGACCGTCGGGGCGGGGGACGGCGTGGGTGTCGCCGGAGTCGGCGTGGTCCCGGCCGCGGTCGGTGGGGGAGTAGCGGGCGCGACCGAGGTGTAGTCGAGACGTCCGCCGTCCGCGAGGGTAAGGCTCATCCCGGTCGAGGCGACGTTCCAGTTCCGCACCTGGCCCAGCAGGCCAGCGTAGAGGACGTCGAGCGAGCCCTCTCCGCACAACGCCAACGTCATCGGCCCCGGTGTGATCGTCAGCCGGTCCGACCTCCGGGCCTCCCACGCGCCGCCGAGCTGATTGCAGTCGGCCTGCGCGCCGAAGGTCCCGTCCGTCTCGAACCGGATCGTGTACCGGCTCTGCGTCTGGGCCGACAACGTCCACGACCAGGCCGGTGTCCCCTCGACGCCCGAAACCATGTACCAGGTCCTGCCCGTCAACGCATCGGTGCCACTGGCCGCGCAGGCACTAAGGAGCGGCGCGGAGAGGGAGACCAGCAGGACGATCGCCACCAGGAGACGGCTTCGGATCCGTCGGGGCCGCCCTGACTCGCTCTGATGTCTTGCTGGCTGCATCGCCCGCTCCCCTCGTCCGCATCAAGGATTGCGGATCACCGACTGCCTCGCATCACCTATTGCACGAATCACCCCGGGTGATCAGGCCACCTCACCCCGGGGCGACCACGACAGGCGCTCCCGCTCCATGCCTCACGGTCGCCGAGGCAGGCCTGTCGGAAAGCATCGCCCGACGAGTCGGGGTGACCGCTCGAGCCCGCGCCCAGGTCGCGAGTCGATCTGCACTCTGGACGCTGGCAGGCCGCTCAACGCTTCTCAACTGTTCGAGTGCGCGAATCCGCCCGTCTGCCGGCCAGGTAGCATCTGGGAAGCCTCGCGATCATGTCGCCAGCAGCGCGGGTGGTGATCAGGACGACGTCGCCGCGGGCGATTCAGGCGCACGGACGCTCAGTCGGCCGAGCGCCACAAATGATCCAGCGGAAACACCGGGACGATTCCTGCCGCTGCGTCGGCGAGGTGTTCGTCGATGGTGACCAGCGCGTCCGCTTGAAGCTTGCCGATGGCCAGGTACTCGGCATCTCGCACCGACTCCCACCCCTTGGATCTGGCGATGTCCCAGGCCACGCGCCGACTCACTCGGTCGTTGAGCAAGCGCAGCTTCATGGTCGTCAGCCGCTCGTGGTACTCCATCGCCTGAGCCTCTGTCAGCTGGGCGCTATTCACTTGACGCAGGAGCAGGTCCAGTACGTGTGATCTCAGGCTGGCTGGCCCGACGACATGGTGCCTTTCAGGAACGGGGCGCCCGTCTTCGAGGATGAAGAGCAGGGTTGCTGGGCAGACCACGAAACGGCTCATCCACCAACCGTAGTCGCCGTCCATGCCACCGGATCTGGCCGCAGTGTGCGCGCATGCAATCTCAGGTTGCCGCGCGGGGGGAGTGCTACAGGTCGATTGGCCGCATGGCGGTCTTGTTCAGGGAGTCCAGGGTGGGGCCGGGTTGGGTGCATCCTGGTCACCGACCCGCAGGTCCTGACGGATCTGCTGGCGAACTACCTGCCGCGTGCCATCGAACAGGCCGCGGGCCGCGGTCTCGGCGAGGTTCTCGGGGATACCGAAGTCCGTTGCCATCTTCACCAGTACGCCGGGCTCGCGCACTGCTTCGTAGCCGGGTCAGGCGAAAGGGGCACCATGGCGGGACGGGTCGGCGCGGTCAAGAAACTCCATGGCTCCTCGATCCTCCTGCAGATCACCACGGGGCTGGTGCGCCGCGAGCCTACTCCCGTGCAGGGCCGCCGATGAGGGAGCCCTTGCCGGATCAGGCCGGCGCGGCTGCGCCGATCGCGGCGCTCGGAAGGAGCGCGGGATCTGCTGGGCAGGCGGGGGGATCTGCGGGACAGGTCGGGTCGCCCGAGGCCGACACGTCTCCTTCGTGGGGATCCGCTGCACAGGGGATGCCGTCCGTCGTGATTCCGTAGCGGGCCTGCGGGTCCAGTCGGGCGAGGACGGCGTAGGTGAGGCGGGCGAGTTGGTCGACGTCGTCGTGGTCGAGCCCGTCCAGGACGA
>JAGQUI010000262.1 GCA_020438595.1 Propionibacteriaceae bacterium
CGCTCACCCAGGGCTGATCGTCCGAATAGCCGCAGGGGCCGGATCCGAACGGATCCGGCCCCTGTTGTATGTGGACCAGGTTGGGGACGGTTCCTTTCTCGGTCCACCACTCGGCTGGTCGAGCTCCTCGAGGGTGTGGACCGAGTCCGGAACCGTCCCCGATTCGGTCCGGTGGGTCAGAAGCGGATGGTCTCCCCCGAGGCGGCGGACGCGTAGATCGCCTCGAGCACCTCGGTGACCACGGCGGCCTGCTCGGGCAGCACCAGCGGGTCGGTGTCGTCGCGGATCGCCTCCAGCCACTGCTTCGTCTCGAGCGTGCCGAGCGCCGTGAAGCCGTCCGACCCGGGCGTGCTGGGGTCCGGCCCGGAGACGATCATCCGGTTCGCCAGCACCTTGTTCAGGGTGGCCTTGTACCCCTCGGGCGACCGCTCGATCTCGGCGCCACCCTCGGTGCCCATCAGGGTCACCGCGGCCTCGCGCGGGTTCTTGTCGTTCAGCGCCCAGGCGGCCTCGAGGAAGATCGTGGCGCCGTTGGCCAGCTTCACATAGCCGAACGCGGAGTCCTCGACGCTGAAGGTGGCCGGGTCCCAGCCGCCACCGGGGTTGCCCTCCGGCTTGTCCCGCAGCTTGGAGTACACCGACCCCGTCACCGACTCCACCTGGTAGTCGCCCAGGTACCACAGGGCCAGGTCGAGCGCGTGGGTACCGATGTCGATCAGCGGGCCGCCGCCCTGCTTCTCCTTGTCGGTGAACACGCCCCAGGTCGGCACCCCGCGCCGCCGGACGGCGTGCGCCTTGGCCACGTAGATCTCGCCGAGCTCACCGGCGTCCACCGCACCCCGCACGAACTGCGCATCCTGCCGGAACCGGTTCTGGTAGCCGATGGTGAGCTTCTTCTGCGTCCGCTTCGCGGTCTCCACCATCAGCCGGGCCTCCTCGCCGGAGACCGCCATCGGCTTCTCGCACATCACGTGCTTGCCGGCCTCGAGCGCCGCACAGGTGATCTCGCAGTGGCTGACGTTCCACGTGCACACGTACACCACGTCGATGTCCGGGTCGTTCACGATGTCGTGGTAGTCGGCGGTCGTGTAGGCCTCGGGGGCGTAGTTCGCCTTCGCCTTCTCCGCACGCTCGGGCACGAGGTCGCAGATGCCCACGATGTCGCACAGGTCGGCGTTGGCAGCCAGGCCCTCGAGGTGCTTGAGGGTTCCGATGAACCCGACGCCGATGATGCCTACCCGGAACTTGCTCACAATCACTCCTTCGTAATCGACGGGCTCCCGCCCGATTCAGGTGGTCCGATTCGGGTTGGTGAGAGCGTGTTCATCCTATCTGTCCTATGCTGAGAGCGCGATCATTTCCCGCAACAGGAGGCATTGTGGCCACACTCAGCTTGCAGCTCTACACCCTTCGCGACCAGCTCACGTCCGACCGGGACGCGACCCTCGCCGCCCTCGCGACGATGGGCCTGGACGAGGTGGAGCCCTTCGCCATCGAGAACTTCGACTGGCTCCCCGAGGCGCTGGCTGCGCACGGGCTGAAGGCCGGCAGCGCCCACGCCGGGCTGATCGGCATCCCGGACTTCGGCATGGCGGGCAACCCCGAGAAGGTGCTGGCGACCGCACAGGCACTCGGCCTGGGCGCCGTGTTCCAGCCGGCCTCGTCCCCGGACCAGTGGCAGTCCGCGGACGGCATCCGTGGCATCGCGGACGCGCTGAACGGCGTCGTCGACCTCTTCGCGGACGCCGGCATCGCCGTCGGGTACCACAACCACGACTGGGAGTTCCTCGCCCCCGAGGTCGACGGTGTGCCCGCCTACGACTACTTCGTCTCGCTGCTCGACCCCCGGGCCGTGCTCGAGGTGGACACCTACTGGGCGGTCGCCGGTGGCCGCGACGTCCCCGCGCTGCTGGCGACCTACGGCGACCGGATCACCCACCTGCACGTGAAGGACGGGCCCCTGCAGCCCTCCCGCAGCGGTGCGGCCAACGTCGTGCTCGGCACCGGCCTGATGGACCTGCCGCCGATCCTGGACGCCTCGGCGAACCGCACCTGGGTGGTCGAGTTCGACGTCGCGGCGATCGACCCGGTCGACGAGGTCCGGCAGAGCGTCGAGTACCTCAAGGCCCGGTGATGCCGGTCGGGGTCGGCCTGGTCGGTGCCGGCAACATCTCCACCCAGTACCTGACCAACCTCACCGGCTACCCCGACGTGCGGCTCGTCGCGGTCGCCGACCTCATCGCCGACCGCGCGCGCGACCGCGCCGAGACCTTCGGGGTGCCGGTCTGGGGCGGGCCCGAGGTGGTCTTCGACAACCCCGACGTCGACGTGGTGGTGAACATCACGCCGCCGAGCGAGCACCTGGGGGTCTCCACCCGGGCCGCGCGGGCCGGGAAGCACGTCTGGAGCGAGAAGCCCCTCGGGCTCGACCGGGTGGCCGCCCGGGCGATGCTGGAGGAGGCCGCCGCCCACGGCGTGCGGGTCGGGTGCGCGCCCGACACCGTCCTCGGCCCGGGCATCCAGACCGTGCTGCGCCGGATCGCGGGCGGCGCGATCGGAGCCCCGGTGGCCGGGCTGGCGATCATGCAGACTCCCGGACCGGACGCCTGGCATCCGGACCCGGAGTTCCTGTTCGCGTCCGGCGGGGGACCGGTGCTCGACATCGGGCCGTACTACTTCACGTCCCTGGTGCTCGGGCTCGGCCCGGTCACCTCGGTCGTCGCCGCGGGCGGCCGCGCGCGCGAGGTCCGCACGATCATGGCGGGCCCGCGCGCCGGCACGGACTTCCCGGTCGAGGTGCCGACCACGGCCAACGTGCTGCTGCGGCACGCGTCCGGTGCGTCGTCGGTGTGCCTGTACTCGTTCGACTCCGGCCAGGCCCGCGCCGGCGTCCTGGAGTTCCAGGGGACGGAGGCCACGATCGTCGCGCCCGATCCGAACCGCTTCGACGGCGTCGTCCGCACCCACGTCGGCGGCACGGTGGTCGACGAGGTCGAGGTGGCCGACGCCGGCTGCGGCCGGGGCATCGGGCTGGTCGACCTGGTCCGGGCCGCGGCCGAAGGAACGCAACATCGTGCGAACGGCGAGCTCGCGGCCCACGTTCTCGACATCATGTTGGCTGTGGAGGAGTCGATCGGGTCCGGCGACCCGGTCGCCGTCACGTCCGTCCCACCCGCCGTCGAACCGCTGCCGGCGGGCTGGAGCCCACTGGTCCCACACACCAAGAGAGGAACACCATGAAGCTGGGAATGCTCACCGCCTGCCTGCCGTCCTGGTCGCTGGAGCAGATCGCCGAGTACGCCTCGGGGCAGGGCTACCAGTGCCTGGAGGTGGCCTGCTGGCCGGGCGGCCCGGGTCGGCCGTTCGAGGCGTCGCACCTGCCGGTCGCGCGCTGGACCGGCGCCGACGTCGACGCCACGAAGGCGCTGCTGGAGCGCACCGGGCTGGAGATCTCCTCGCTCGCCTACTACGAGAACAACCTGATCGGCGACCTCGGCCGCCGCGAGGAGATCCGCACCCACGTGAAGGCGTGCATCGACGCCGCCCAGAGCCTCGGGGTGGAGACGGTCGGCACGTTCATCGGGCGCGACGTGACGAAGTCGGTCGTGGACAACATGGCCGAGGCGGAGCGGATCTTCCCCGAACTGGTCGACTACGCCGGCGAGCGCGGCGTGAAGATCATCATCGAGAACTGCGTGATGGAGGGCTGGCACCCGGACGGCTACCCGGCCAACCTCGCCTACTCCCCGGAGTTGTGGGAGTGGCTGACCACGAAGCTCGGGCTGTACCTGAACTGGGACCCGTCCCACCTGACCTGGATCGGCATCGACCCGGTCGAGACCATCCGGCCGTTCGCGAAGTACATCGCGCACGCGCAGGCCAAGGACCTCGAACTGTTCCCGGAGAAGCGGAACCAGTACGGCTTCTTCGGTGTGGTCGACAAGGGCGGCAACCCGTGGGAGATGGGCTGGTGGCGGTTCCGGGTGCCCGGACGCGGCACCGTTGACTGGCCGAAGGTGGTCGACCGCCTCTACGAGGTGGGCTTCACCGGAACCCTGTCAGTCGAGCACGAGGACCCGCTGTGGGGCGGCACCCCGGAGAAGGTCGTCGAGGGCCTGCGGATCGCCTACGGCACCCTGCGTCCGCTGATCGGGGACGTCGACCTGTAGCGGGCCGGGTCGGGCTCAGCCGGTGATCCAGGTCCTGGCCGCGTCGAGCGCGCTGACGTGGAAGACGCGCACCTCGCCCGGAATCATCCAGCCGAAGGCCGCCACGGCGCGCCGCATCCAGGTGGCGTCGGTGATCACGGCGATCCGGTCGTAACTGGTGAACGTCCGCAGCCCGAGCTTGGTGTCCTCCCACATCTCCTCGGCGTCGTACCCG
>JAGQUI010000263.1 GCA_020438595.1 Propionibacteriaceae bacterium
TTGGTCACTGGTCCACCGGCACGAATGGATGCTGATCCAGCGCACCGTGGTCGCCGGCCGGGAGCCGGTGGAGGAGCACACGTTCCGGCTGCACCTGATCCTGCTCCGGCTGGCCGCCACGGCCGAGGCGACCGGGATCCACCCCGTGGTCGCCCCTCCCCACAGCACCCCCGTGATCCCGGGCCTGCCGGGGCTGCTCGCCGCGGCCGGGGTGCAGGTCAGCGAACAGACCGCGCTGGCCGGCCTGGCCGCGTGGCACATGCTGGACGGCGCGATCTACGCAGAACTCCTCCGGCTGGCCGGCATGGAACTCGTCGACGCCGACGCGTACTACGCGGCGATGGTCTCGGCCACCGAGCTGCTCATCTTCGGGCCGCCGCCGCCCGGACCCGGCGTCCGCGAGCCGTCGGGGAGCTGAGCGGTCCTCACCAGGTCTCGTGGTCGTGGCGGCCGTCGGTCCAGGCCGCGTGCCGGTCGGCGGAGAACCGGAGCACCGCCTTCGCGTCCGCGGGCACGACCGCGCCGAAGTTGTTGTAGAGCCGGTCGAAGTGCAGGCCCTCCAGCCGGGCCGCGATCCGCTGCACGACCGCGCCGGACAGCGGCAGCCGGTTCGGGTAGCTGCGCAGGAAGCTCACGCTGCGCCGGTCGGGGTTGGGGAAGACGGCGTCCCCGGCGAACAGCACGCCGCGTCCGCCGTTGCCCGGACGCCACTCGGCCACGGTCTGGCCGCGGAAGTGCCCGCCGACCCGGTGCAGGGTGACGTCGGCACCGAGGTCGAAGGACTCCTCGAAGAACGTGACCCGCCCGGGCCGCCGGCACCACTCCCGGTCGTGCACGTTCAGCACCACGGGCGCCTCGAGGGCGGCCGCCCACTCGGTCTGGCAGCCGTACATGTGCGGGTGGCTCGCGGCGACGGCGAGCACCGGGCCGAGCGAACGGACGTGCGCGAGGGCCGCCTCGTCGACGAACCCCAGCGGGTCGAACACCACCACGCCGGACGCGGTGGCCAGCACCATCGTCTGCTGGCCGATGCCGACCTTGGGCGTGGCGGTGATGCCGTACAGGTCGGGCTCCACCTCGAACCAGCGGGTGGTGGTCCGGGCCGCGGCCAGGTCGGCCAGCGTCGTCCACCGCTGCCCGGACGCCGGCACCCACTGCCGGTCGTCGGCGCAGATCTCACAGGTGGCCGGCCGGGCGTCGAGGTCGTCGGTCTCCACCGCGCAGGTGGCGCAGATCCAGATCACGGCGCGACCATAGCCGGGGTGATGCTCCGCAGGACATGCTCACTTCTCCGCTTGACTCCCCCGCTTCGCTACAGCTGGTTGAGGCCGCTACCCATACTCGGGTAGCGGCCTCACCTACGGGTAGCGAAGCCGGACCCGGCGCTCAGCGGCGGTGCCAGGCGTCGTCGCTGGCGATCAGCAGGCGCACGTGGTCGGGCAGCTCGCCGGAGACGAGGTCGGCGACGGTCGTGTCCTCGAGGATCATCCGGACGGCAGCACGCACGGCCACCCACACCTCGGTGAGGGACTTCGCCGGACCCGGGTACACCGCCCCTTCGGGCGCGATGCCGCGGACGGCGGCCAGCGGCCCGTCCACGGCCCGGACGACCGCGGCCAGCGAGATCTCCGCCGGCGGCTTCGCCAGCTGGAAGCCCCCGCCCGTGCCCCGCCGGGACACCAGCAGGCCCTCGCGGACCAGGTCGCGCAGGATCGACTCCAGGAACTTGCCGGGCAGCTCCTGCGCGTCGGCCAGGTCGTTGCGGGAGAACGGACGGTCCGGCTGGGCGGCGAGTTCGGCCATGGCACGCAGCGCGTACTCGGTACGCGCCGTCACCTGCATGGCCCACCTCCTGCCTGTCCCGCACAACCGGGCGCACCGCCATGCGCGGCGTCGGTTGTGCGGTCCACCCTAGTGGTGAGCCCTCCCCCAACGGCACACCACCACAGGATCAGGAGGTCAGAGCAGGGTCGCCCCCAGACCACGCCGCTCGCGCACGACCGCGGACAGCCGGCTGAACACCGCGTCGAAAGCCATGCCGAGCGCGAGCACGACGATCATCGTGGCGATCAGGGCCGACGCGTTCGCGAACTCGCGGTAGAACTGCAGCTGGACGCCGAGGGACGGCTTGGACGCGATGATCACCAGCAGCTCACCGGCCATCAGGGAGCGCCAGGCGAAGGCCCAGCCCTGCTTGAGCCCGGCCACGTAGGTCGGCAGCGCGGACGGCAGGATCACGTGGCGGTACAGCGTCGCCCCGCGCGCCCCGAGCACCTGCGCGGTACGCAGCAGGGGCGGCGGCACGTCGTCGATGCCGGAGATCAGGCCGTTGGCGATCGAGGGCGCCGCACCGAGCACGATGACGAACATGATCGCGTTCTCGGTCAGCCCGAACAGCAGGATCGCGAACGGGAACCAGGCGATGGACGGCATGGTCTGCAAGCCCGTGAGCAGCGAGCCGATCGCGGCCCGCAGCACCCGGGACGCCGACACGGCGATGCCCAGCGCGGTGCCGAGCGCCAGCGACGTCGCGAACCCGAGCACGGCCCGGAGCAGGGTGTTGCCGAGCGCCTGCCAGAACTTGGGCTCGACCAGGAACGCGGCCAGTTCGCCGCCGACCTCCGCCGGGGACGGCAGCACGTAGTCGGGCTTCCAGCCCGACCAGAACACGAGCTGCCAGCCGGCCACCACCAGCGCGACGGCCAGCAGCCCCGGCCAGACCTTGTTCCAGACCTTGCCGGGCAGCTGCGGACGCGGCGCCGGCGTCACGGCGGTCCGCGCGGGCTCCGCCGGCCGGACCCGCGCCGGGCTCTCCAGTGTCGCGGTCATGACGCGATCCTCTCCGCCGCCAGGTCGTGGCGGTCCATCAGCTCGTGCAGGTGGCCGGACTCCGCCGCCACTTCCGCGGCCTCCATCCGGCGCGGCCGGGCCAGGTCGATCCGCACCTCGTCGACGATCCGGCCCGGGGAGGGGCTCATGATCACGACGCGGTCACCCAGCCGGGCGGCCTCGCGGACGTTGTGGGTGACGAACACGACGGTGATGCCCCGCTCGGACCAGATCCGCTCGATCTCCTCGTGCATGCCGTCCCTGGTCAGGGCGTCGAGGGCGGCGAACGGCTCGTCCATCAGCAGGATCCGGCACTCCTGGGCCAGCGAGCGGGCCAGCGCGACCCGCTGCCGCATGCCCCCGGACAACTCGTGCGGCCGCTTGTCGCGGGCGTCCGGCAGCTGCACGATCTCGAGCAGTTCGGCCACCCGGGCGGGCCAGTCGTGCCGCGGCACGCCGGACAGGCGCAGGGCCAGTTCGATGTTGCCGGCCACGGTGAGCCACGGGAACAGGTTGGCGTCCTGGAACATCATCCCGACCCGGTTGCCGAGGGTGTCGATGCTGCCGGAGGTGGGCTGCGCCAGCCCGGCGATCATGGACAGCAGGGTGCTCTTGCCGCAGCCGGAGCGACCGAGCAGGCAGACGAACTCGCCCTCCGCGACGGTCAGGCTGGCCCGGCTCAGCGCGGTGGTCGGCTGGGCGCCACCGAAGACCTTGGTGACGTCGTCGACGACCAGCGCCGGTCGATCCTCGCGGCTCACTTGTCGCTCACCCCTTCCTCGCCCCGCTCGGAGAGCAGGCCGTTCAGGATGTCCAGGGAGTACAGCCCGGACAGGTCCGGGGATTCGAGCAGGCCCACGTCGACCGCGTGCGCCGCGCCCTCGCGCAGGGTGCTGGACAGCGGGTCGTAGGTGAAGGTGACGTTCTTCCAGGCGGCGTCCAGCACGGCCGAGTCCATCGGCTTGCCGGTCAACGCCTCGAGCTGGTCGTTCACGGCCTGCTTCGCCTCGTCCGGACTGGCCGCGATGTAGTCGAGCGAGTCGAGCAGCCCGGCCAGCACGGCCTTGACCTGCTCGGGGTGCTGGTCGAGGAAGTCGGTCCGGACGATCACGTTCGTGACCACGAACTCCTTGTCCGGCCAGGTGTCGGCCTCGTTCACCAGCACGTGGCCGCCGCCCTCGGCGACCATCCGGGTCGCCCACGGCTCGGGCACCCACGCCCCGTCGATCTCGCCGGCGGAGAAGGCCTGCAGGGCGGTCGCGTTGTCCTGCGGCATGATGCTGACGTCGCCGCCGCCCTCGGTGGTCGTGGTGTAGCCCTGCTGCCTGAGCCAGTAGCGCAGCGCGACGTCCTGGGTGTTCCCGAGCGACGGGGTGGCCAGCTTCTTGCCCTTCAGCTGGTCGGGCGAGGTGATGTCCTTGCTGACCACCAGCGCCGCACCGTTCGCGGCCGCGCCGGCGACCACGCGCAGCGACTGGCCCTTCGACTGGGCGGGGGGCCAGTCGCTGGGCGTGGTCGCCGGCGCGCAGCGAC
>JAGQUI010000264.1 GCA_020438595.1 Propionibacteriaceae bacterium
GGAAGGAAGTGCCATGAGTGAAGCGCTCGGTCTCGTCGAGACCAAGGGTTACGTCGGAGCCGTCGAAGCTGCGGACGCCATGGTCAAGGCGGCCAACGTCGTGCTGATCGGTTACCAGAAGGTCGGCGCGGGGCTGGTCACCGTGATGGTGCGCGGCGATGTCGGAGCGGTGAAGGCCGCGGTCGACGCCGGCGCCGCCGCCGCCGTCCAGGTGGGCGAGGAAGTCGTCAGCAAGCACGTCATCCCGCGGCCGCACGCCGACGTCGAGCAGTTGCTGCCCAAGAAGGCCTGAGATGGCAGCTCCGGATACCCGTCAACTCGTCGAGGAGGTGACCCGCGTCGTGCTCGGCCGGCTGGAGGACCTGCAGATGCGCATCGTGGTCGGCGTGTCCAACCGTCATGCGCACCTCAGCAAGGAGGACCTGGCCACGCTCTTCGGCGTCGACGAGATGACGGTCTACCGGAGGGTCCGCCAGCCCAGCGACTTCGCCGCCGTGGAGACGGTGTCGATATCCGGACCCCGGGCCACGTTCGGCAAGCTGCGGCTGATGGGGCCGTGCCGGGCGAAGACCCAGGTGGAGCTGAGCCGAACGGACTGCGTGACGCTCGGCATCGACGCGCCCATCACCCAGTCCGGGCACCTGGACAACGCGGGGCCGATCGACATCGAGGGCCCGAAGGGCAAGATCCACGTCGAGCACGGCGTGATGGTCGCCGCGCGCCACATCCACATGGGTCCGAGCCACGCCGAGGCGTGGGGGCTCGCCGACCAGGACCTGGTCAAGGTCGCCTTCGGCGGCCAGCGTGGCGGCGTGCTCGACAACTTCATCATCCGGATCAAGGACGACTGGGTGCCCGAGATCCACCTCGACACGGACGAGGCGAACGCCCTCGGACTGCGTGACGGCATGTTCGGGAAGCTGATCAGGGAGTGACTGCGACCATGGCACCGACCATCCGGAGTCTCGAAGCCCCCGAGGCGGCGATCCGCCGCTTCGCGGAACTCGTGCGCACCGGTGAGGTGGACGAGCCGTTCGGCGAGCCGCGACTGGGCATCGACCTGGGCACGGCGAACATCGTCGTGTCCGTGGTCGACGCACTCAACCGGCCGGTCGCCGGCGGCTGGGTGCACTCCACCGTGGTACGCGACGGTGTCGTCGTGGACTGGGCCGGGGCCACCAGTGCCGTGCGCCGGCTCACCGCGGACCTCGAGCAGCGGCTGGGCCACCGGTTCACCCGCGCCTCGGTGTCGATCCCGCCGGGGATCAGCGAGGGCGACATCAAGGTGTTCCGCAACGTCGCCGGCGCCGCCGGCCTGGACACCGACGAGGTGGTCGACGAGCCGGTTGCCGCCGCGCGTGCCCTGGGTATCGAGGACGGCTGCGTGATCGACATCGGCCACGGCACCACCGGCGTGTCGTTGCTGGCCGACGGGGAGGTTCGGCTGTCCGTCGACGAGGCCACCGGCGGCCACCACATGACCCTCGTCCTGGCCGGGGCCTACCGGATCGGCTATGAGGCCGCCGAGGCCATGAAGAAGGATCCCGGACGGCGCGACGACGTGCTGGGCGTGATCCGTCCCACGCTCGAGAAGATGGCGTCGATCGCCGAGGCCGCGCTCTTCGGGCACGACGTGCCCATGCAGTACCTGGTTGGTGGGTCGAGTTCCTTCCCCAACGCACCCGACGTGTTCGCGACGAGGCTCGGTCGCCCGGTGGTCCGCCCGATCGAGCCGTTGTTCGTGACTCCGCTGGGGATCCCCATGCAGGAGTCCTTCGTCCCGAGCCCCCTGGAGGCGGGGGACGGCGATGAGCACGCGCGTCCCGTGAAGACCCGGTCCACGGCCAGGCTCACCGTGATCCCGGGCTCGGATCGAGGAGGTCGGTGATGACCGAGGCAGAGGTGAGGGGCCTGATCAGGCAGGCGATCCTCGAGGTGATGGGCCCGGCCCCCCGGCGTGCCCTGGTGGTGTTCAGCGGCGGGCTGCTCGGGTTCGAGGACTGCATCGGCGAGCTGCGGATGCTCGCGGCGCAGGGAGTCCAGCTGGACTACCTGCAGACGCCCAGCGCGGAGCGGATCCTCGACCAGGACCTGATCGCGTCGGTCGGCATGCGCGAGGTCAGCAAGCGCATGGTCGAGGAGCACGACATGCTGATCGCGCCCACGCTCACCGCCAACATCGCGGCGAAGGTGGCCCACGGCATCGCCGACTGCCGGGCCAGCAACCTGTTCAGCGAGTTCATCATGAGCAACCGGCTGGTCGTGGCCTCGCGCACCGCCATCTGCCCCGACGGAGCAGCGAAGCAGTCCTGGTTCCCGCACATGCCGCCGGGCTACGCCGACATGCTGCGCGGGAACCTCGCGGCGCTCGCGTCCTTCGGCGTCCGGCTCACCGAGTCGAGGTTCATCGCACGGACCGCGCTCGCAGCCTGGGACCGCAGGGACCGCGAGCGGAGCGCTCCTTTCGTCGCCGCGCTCGGCACCTCGGTCGCCGGCTTCGCCGCGGCCTTCGCGGAGCCGGCTCCGGCGGGCGGACGCGGTGATGCCCCGGCCCGTCCGGCGGCTGCGCCGACGTCCAGCGCGGTGTCCTGCACCCGGAGCCTGATCAGCCAGCAGGTCGTGCAGCAACTGCCCGCTGGGGTCGAACTGCGGATCAGTCGTCAGGCGAAGGTGACGGCGGCCGCGCGGGACGCCGCCTCGGCTCGTTCCATCCGGATCTCACGGGAGGTGTGACATGTTCCTGGCCAAGGTACGCGGCACGGTCGTCTCGACCAGCAAGGACGAGCGGCTGGTGGGCTTCAAGCTGCTGGTGGTGCAGCGGATCGGCATCGAGGACGAGTACGTCGGCCTCCCGCAGGTGGCGGTGGACACCGTCGGCGCGGGCGTCGGCGCGACGGTGATCGTCACCGGCGGGAGTTCGGCCCGGGTCGCGGCCCGTCCGGACTCGCCCATCGACTCGACCATCGTCGGCATCGTCGACGACGTGGAGATCGGACCGCAGTAATGCCCAACGTCTACACGCGCACCGGCGACGCAGGCTCCACGGGCCTGTTCGGTGGCTCGCGCGTGCCCAAGCAGGACCCCGGGGTGGAGGCCTACGGCACGGTCGACGAGGCCAACGCCGCCATCGGTGAAGCCAAGGCCGCAGCCACGGACGACTCGGTGCGGGAGACGTTGCACGGGATCCAGCAGCGGTTGTTCGTCCTCGCCGCGGAGCTGGCCAGCGACGCCAGGGGCCGCGCGATCCTGGACAACACCATCGATGTCGCCGATGTCGTCGACCTGGAGTCGATCATCGACATGTGCCTGGAGGTCACCGGGCCGCAACGGGCGTTCGTGGTGCCGGGACGCGACGCCCCGTCCGCCGCGCTGCACAAGGCGCGGACGGTGACCCGGCGCGCGGAGCGTCGCGTGCTGACCATGGCCGAGACCCATGAGGTGCGCCCGGAGCTGGTGAAGTACCTGAACCGGCTCTCCGACACCCTCTACGCGCTCGCGCGGCTCACCGAGCACGTGTACGACATCGGTCGCGTCGAACAGCTCGTCCGGGCCGCCGTGGCGAAGGCGCTGGGCGCTCCGTCCGCCCCGTCCGCCCTCACCTATGACCTGGCCACCGCGAAGGCGATGGCAGAGGCGGCAGAGGCGAAGGCGACCGAGTTGGGTGTCCCGGTCGTCTTCGCCGCTGTCGATGCCGGCGGCAACCTGATGCTGCTGCACCGCATGGCCGATTCGCTGCTCGGCAGCATCGACATCGCCACCAACAAGGCGTTCACGTCGGCGGCCTTCAAGCTCGCGACGTCGGCGCTGGCCGAGGCGGCGGCGCCGTCCGGCGAACTCGCCGGCATCGAGGTCACCAACTCCGGGCGCGTCGTGATCTTCGGCGGCGGCCTCCCGGTCTTCGTCGACGGCCGGCTGGCCGGCGGCATCGGCGTCTCGGGCGGCACGGTCGCCGAGGACGTCGCGATCGTCACGCACGCACTCAACACCGTTCAGGAGCAGCCATGACCACCATCAGCCCCGAGGTCGTCCGCAAGGTCGTCGCCGAGGTCGTCCGCGAGGTCGTCTCCCGGTCCGCCGCCCCGGCCGCCAGCGACGGCATCTTCGCGGACATGGACTCCGCGATCACCGCCGCGGACCTCGCCTGGCGCCGCTACCTCGACTGCTCGATGAAGGACCGGGCGCGGTTCGTGAGGGTGATCAGGGAGGTCTCGCTGGTGCCCGAGCACCTCGAGTACATGGCGCGGTGCGCCGTGGAGGAGACCGGCATGGGAAACGTGCCGGACAAGATCGCCAAGAACCGGGCGGCCGCCGAGCTCACGCCCGGCACCGAGGACCTGACCACGGAGGCGTGGTC
>JAGQUI010000265.1 GCA_020438595.1 Propionibacteriaceae bacterium
GATGCCGATGTTCACCACGGTCCGGATGGGCTGCCCGGTCACACCCTTCCACTCCCCGGAGCGGACGCGGTTCGCGAACGCGTAGACCTTGTCGAGCACCTCGTGCACCTGCGCGACCACGTCGGTGCCCTCGACGACCAGGCTGTCGCCCTTGGGGCGGCGCAGCGCGGTGTGCAGCACAGAGCGGTTCTCGGTCACGTTGATCCGCTCGCCGGAGTACATCGCGTCGCGGCGGGCCTCGAGGCCGACGGCCTCGCCCAACTCGACCAGTGCGGCGAGGATCGCGTCATCGAGCAGGTTCTTCGACAGGTCGACGTGCAGGTCGGCGGCGGTGAAGGTGAACCGCTCCGCGCGTCCCGGGTCGTCGGCGAACCAGCCGCGCAGGTCCGGTTCGAGTGCCGCGGCGAGGTCGGTCAGCTTCGCCCAGGCGGGGGTGGTGGTGGGATCGATGAGTGCGCTCATGGGGCTCAGCCTATGAGGAGCGGGCCACCCGCGTCAGTGGTCGGCCACCACGAGTCCCGGCGAGCGGTCCGCCGCCGGGTCAGGCGCGGATCGCCACGTGCACGTGGTCGAAGTGGTTGGCCGTGATGCTGCCGCGACTGGCCATGTGCCGCCAGTGCGGGTTGCTCGGCGTCCAGATCTGCTGCTCGAAGATGATGTGGTCGACGTTGAAGTCCTTGGCGTGCGCGATCAGGTAGTTCGCGATCCGGTGGCCCAGCGCGCTCTCCGCGTGCGGGGTGAGCATGATGTCGAGCGCCCGGCCGTTGCGGTGGAACGGCAGCCCGCCGGCGCGCCAGCCGCCGTAGGAGTTGACCGCGGGGAACAGGGCGCACACCGAGCGGTAGATGTGGACGGTGTCCTTGCGCAGCTTGCCCTCGATGGCCGAACCGCGCGGGCACGGGTCCCACGTGGTGCCGGCGGCGGCGATCGGCGCGGAGTCGGTCAGGCCCGCCTCGAGCACCCAGCCGTAGCCCCCGTCGTACTCGACCTGGCGGTACTTGCCCTTGATGGTCGCGGTGGCACTGACCCGGACACCGAGGTCGAGGGTGGCGAGCAGCTCGGCGGTGTCCTTGGCGGCCTTGCGCACGTTCACCGCGACCTTCGTGTACATCGGCGTGAGGCTCACCAGGGCCTTCGCCGCCACCTTCGCGTTCACCAGCTTCGGGGCGGGCAGTTCCTCTGCGGTGAGCGTCGCAGTCGCCAGCGGGGCGTCCTCAGCGATCCCGACAGCTTCGGCCGCAGGCGCGAGCGCCGCGGCGGTGCCCACGGCAGCGGCGGGATCGGCGCTGCCTCCGATGGCCACGGCTCCCGCGGTTGCCGAGGCCGTCACCACGGCGAGCGCGATGCTGCCCCTGGCGAAGATCCGGTCACCGAGGGTCGGCGCGGCGTGACGGGGAGCGTGGCTGGATCGGTCCCGCTCGTGGGGTGCCTCCTCCGGCACGCTCGGACCGGCCGGCGCGATCGGGTCGACGACCCGGCGGGGCTGGTACATCGAGGCAAACCGTCCTGAGAGGTGAATCGGGATTCTCAGGATAACTTAAGAAATCTTCCCCGGGCAAGCGGAAGGCCCACAGAAACGGTGCACCGGCCCGCAGGGTGGCGGATACTGGACGGACGCGTGTTGTCGTCGGGCGACCGATCAGGGGGGATCGATGAGGACTGTGACGGCGCTGGTGACCACCCTCGTCCTCGCGCTGGGCTGCGGGCTGGTCGTCGCCACCGCACCGGCCGTCACCGCCCCGGCGTTCGCCGCAGGGGCCCACCCGGTGCCCGAGGCCACCAAGAAGAAGAAGACCGCCAAGCCGAAGGCCACGCCCACTCCGACACCCACGCCCACGCCGACCCCGACGCCCACCCGCACCGCGGCGGACATCGAGGGCGAACGCTGGGTGCAACTGGCCGTGATCGCCGGCGGCGGGCTGCTCGCCGCCGTGCTGGCCTTCTTCGTGATCGGGGCGTTGCTGCGCCGCAAGCCCCGCCAGCCCCGCTGAGTTGTCAGAATCTCATTGACCTATAGCCGCACAGGATTCTGACAACTCGGTCAGTCGCCGAGGCGCCACGCCTGCAGGGCGACGCGAAGGTCGTCCAGCGAGTCACCCAGCACGGCGTCCGCGCCGACCAGCCCGCGCGGGCACACCGCGACCCCGCCCGATTCCAGCCAGAGTTCGGCCTGGTAGCGCTCGAGCTTCCCGGACGCGATCACCGGCCACGGGTCGAGGATCCGGGGCAGGACGCGGGCGTAGCCGGTTCCGAACGCCTCGCTCGGCACCAGCTGGACGGCGGCGGCGCCGGCCACCGCGCCGGCGCGCAGTTCCGAAGGGGTGAGCCCGCCGAGGACCACGGGGAATCCGGGCACGGCCCCGACCAGGTCCGGCAGCAGGAAGTCCGCCATCGCGAACGCAGCCCCGGCCGCCGCGGACGCGACCACCTGCGCCGGCTCGCCGACCCCGTGGACGCCGACCCGCGCACGCCGCCGGAACAGGCTCAGCACGCCGGGGAGCTGGTCGAGCCGCGAAGCACTGACCGTCCACAGCGTGAAGCCCTCCTGGCAGAGCACCTCGCAGGCGGGGACGAGCTCGTCCGCGTCGAGGTCGGGCAGGCCGACGATGACGCTGTGCACGCCCGGATCGGGCAACTCGGGAACCACGGGCCCAATCCTGCCCGATCCGGCCGCCCGCGTGGTTAGCTGAGCGTGGAGCCACGCGAAGGAGCAACGATGGAGATCTCCAGCGACGGCATCGCCGCCGACGCCAGCATCGACCTGCGCTACGCCGAGCCGGGAGTCGGCGGGACCAACGTCTCGCCGGGACTGGCCTGGTCGGGCGCCCCCGAGGGCACCCGCAGCTACGCGATCACCTGTTTCGACCCCGACGCCCCCACCGGGAGCGGGTGGTGGCACTGGGTGGTCACCGACATCCCGGCGGACGTCACCTCGCTGACCGAGGGGGCGCCGCTGCCGGCCGGGGCGCGCACCTGGACCAACGACTACGGCTACCCGGGCTGGGGCGGGCCGTGGCCGCCGCCCGGCCCGGCGCACCACTACGTGTTCACCGTGTTCGCCGTCGGGGTGGACCGGCTGGACGTGCCGGACGAGGCCACCAGCGCGGTCGCCCGGCTCACGCTGAGCTTCAACGTGCTCGGCCAGGGCTCGTTCACCGCCCTGTTCCAGAACCCGGCGTCCTAGGCAGCGCCCGTGGCGGTACTGATCGATCCGCCGCGCTGGCCCGCGCACGGGACGCTCTTCTCGCACCTCGTCTCGGACCGCTCGCTGGACGAGCTGTTCGCGTTCGCGGACGGCCGGCAGTTGCCCGTCCGCGCGTTCGACCACGACCACTACGACGTGCCGGAGCGCCGTTACGCCGACCTCGTCGCCGCGGGCGCCGAGCCGGTCGAGCCGTCCGAACTGGTCCGGCGTCTGGTGGCCTCCGGCCTGCGCGTGCGGACACCGGACCGGACGCCGAAGCGGGACGAGGTGCTGCCCGGGCTGGTGGCGGCCTGGCAACGGCTGCTGCCGGACTCCCCCGGCCTCGGCGCTGACCTGCTGGAGCGCTGGCAGGAGGCGCACCGGCACTACCACGACGTCCGACACCTCGCCCAGATCCTGGCTGCGCTCGACACCGTGGCCGGGGGCCGGCCCTCGCGACCCGTGCTGCTCGCCGCCTGGTTCCACGACGCCGTCCACGACGGGGTGCAGGGCGAGGACGAGGAGCGCTCCGCGGCCCTGGCCGAAGGGACGCTGCCGGCGGCGGGACTGCCGGCGTCCGAGGTGGCCGAGGTGGCGCGCCTGGTCCGGCTCACCACAACGCACACGACCGAGCCCGGCGACTCGGCGGGCATCGAACTCGTGGACGCCGACCTGTCGATCCTGGGCCAGCCGCCGGGGCGCTACCACGTGTACTCGCGCGACGTGCGGCTGGAATACCCGGAATTCCTGGACCCAGTCTTCATCTCCGGTCGCCTGAAAGCCCTGGAGGCACTATCCTCGAAGCAGCCCTTGTACCGATCGGCGGTTGCACAGGGTGCTTGGGCCACGCAGGCACGCCAGAACCTCGCTTCCGAGCGGAGGCGCTGGGCGCGACTTGTTGGGCCCGAGCGGGTACAGTAGTTGCACGGAAAGCACTAGCCACTGCTTGCGGGGGGTACGCGATGGCGAGGGCAAGTCTTTGGCTTGTCGCGGCGGCATGTGTTGCCGCCGGTGCTCTTGTCGCGCCCCCACGCTCCGGCACCCCCATGATCACCACGGGTGATCAGGTGCAGCCGTCCGTCCAGGTGACGCCGACTCCGACGACCTCTCCGCAGAGCCCCGCGCCCTCGCCCACGCCCACGACGGTGGAGCCGACGCA
>JAGQUI010000266.1 GCA_020438595.1 Propionibacteriaceae bacterium
CTGCCCGTCCTCGAACACGATCTCAAGATCCTCGATGCCGATACCGTAGGCACCGTCAGCGGAGATCGCCCAACACGAAGGGAATGGGCTGGCGGTGGACCCCTGCTGCGCCGGGATGATGATCCTGGCCCCGGGCTCGCCAACGAGCGTCACGCCGTCCATGAGGATGATGCCGGACTGGCTGGTGGATGACGTGGCACCGGCCTTATTCACATAGAAGTCGCCAGACGGGACGAGGATCTTGCCGCCACCGGACGCGCTGACAGCGGCCACGGCGGCGTTGATCTCGTCCGTGTCGTCGGTCGTGTCCCCTGCGCCGGCGCCGTAGTCCTCGATGGAGGGCCAGTCCGATCCACCACCTCCGCCTCCAGACGCCCCCACGATCACGTCCTCGCGGGTGTAGGTGGTGACTCCGGTGCGTTCCACCTTGATGTCGTAGCGGCCCGGGAGAGCGTAGAACCAGTACCGACCGCTGGAGTCGGTATAGACTGGGTTCGACTTGGTTCCCAGGGCGGTGTCGATCCCGCTGTAGAGCGTCGCCGGGGTGGTCGTGTCGGCGTTATAGACGGTCACGGTGGCCCCAGAGACCACCACGCCCGACTGGTTCCGCACGTCATCCTCGACGCGGTAGGTTGTATCAGCGAGCACAGCCGCGGCCAACAGGAGCACTCCCAGGGCCGCCACGATCATCTTCCTCATCTCAGTCCTCCATCCCCGCTCTAGGCGGAAGGGATCTTCTCGAAGCCGAAGCGGCGGACCTTGTGGTTCGTGTTCTTGACGGCGGCCGCCTGCTCGCCGTCGCCACCGAAGATGCGCACGGGATCGAACGTGGTGTCGTGACGGACCTCCACGGCGTCCTCGATGGCGATCAGGACCTCGGGCGGAACGTCGATCCACTGTTCGCGGTACACGGAGTAGAACTCGCCGGCGCACACGACGGGGAACGGGTCCTGGTCGTGCTCGTTGTAGCGGTGGATCTTGATGGTCACCCAGTCCTTGTGGTACACGCCCTGCTGATCAACGCAGTAGTGGCCGTACTCGCCTGGCGCCGGGTTCTCGAACCCCTCGGGGAGCACGGCGCCGTCCACCGGCCTCGGATCTCCCAGGGTGTCCACGACGGTCCTCTTGGCCTCCTCGCGGGCGGCCTTCTTCGTCACCGGATCGAGCTGCATGAGCTGATCGTCGGTCAGGGCTTCGCCCTGGGGTTTGCTGGTCATTATGTCTCCTTCGGTTTTTACGGCCCGCGCCGATGCGAATGTTGGTGCCGGGGGCCGAAGCCCCCGGGCTTGGGCTACTAGATGAAGCGCTCGGCTTCCCAGTAGATCGTGTCGGCGTCGGCGTCCATCAGCCCCGCGGGGATGGTGAAGCCTTCGCCGGTGGTGTTCGTGGCCGACGCGGCCAGGACGGTCGGACCGCCGCTGGTCGCGATCGTGTTGGTTCCGGACTGGGCCTGGTTCCAGTAGTGCCCGGCGGTCATGCCGCGAGTCCAGGTGATGATCTTGTCCGCGGTCGTGGCACCCGTGTCCTTGTAGAACAGGATGATCTTGTCGGGCTGGAACCCGCACAGAACGTTCACAGCGGTATCGGCATCGGCCGACACGATCCCGGACGCCTTGTAGGAGCCGCGGGCGCTGTAGGTGACATCTCCGGCAGCCATTGGCTGTACCTCCTGAGAGAGTGGTGCAGGGCGGCGTGAAGCCGCCCCACGAGTTCAACTACCGGCGGACGGCGACCTCGCCGCGAACCATGTAGTTGTCGTTCAGGATCGCGGCCGTGCGCCACGCGACCCAGCCGACCGTCGCGCGCTGGTTCAGTGGATCCGCCGTGCCGGCGCTCCCCAGGCCCTTCACGATGGTCTTGCTGGCGCCGGGCAGCGGAACCACGCCGTAGGCGTTGCGGCCGATCATCAGCACCGAGTACACGTCGCAGTTCGTGCTGTCGCTGGAACGGTAGGTCGAGCCGGCGCCGGTGGTGCCACCCTCGGCCAGCCAGCCCTTCGCGTTCGTGCTCATCACGAAGCGGGTGTTGCGGTACTTGCCGATCTCGCCCATCAGCAGCTTGCCGGTGGACGCGTACTTCTCGACCGGCACGAAGTCCGTGCCGAAGCCAGAAGCCGACTGCACCAGGTCGTGCGCGACGTACGGGTGGATGATGGTGACGTAGGACTCGCCCACGGGCTCGGTGGCGACCTTAGTGGTCGCACCGATCATCATTTCCGGGTACTCCGCGTCGGCGGCGTGGAGGGTGGTGAGCATCTGATCGACCATGAACTTGGTGATGCAGCCGTTCACCGTGGAACGCGCGCCAGCGCCGTAGGTCGGCGAGGCGCCGTCGGCGGTGGAGCGGATGAAGTTCGTGCCGGCGTTGATGATGTCGCGCACGATGCTGTCCATCGACTCGCCCATCTGGGTCGAGAGGATGGAGATGTGCTCGCTCACCACGTCGTCGGGGTGCAGCAGGCCGACGCGATCGGTCGTTTTCACGAAGTCGCCGTACTGCTTGATGGTCGCCACCACGTTCGTGTGCGAGGTGGCCTTGCCGGTCGGGGTCACGCCGTCCTGGAGCTCGGTCACGTTCTGCGCCAGCTTCTCCCAGCGACGGAACATGATCTGGTTCCCGGACTTGCGCTTCATGGGGCGCATCTGGCCGTACTGGTCGTGGACCAGCTTGCGCTTGCTGCGCTCCAGCAGCTTGCGGTCGTAGTACGCCTGAGTCAGACTGGGAAGGCTGTCCCCCAGCGCCGCGGCGTTGACGACATCGTAGGTGTTGAGAGCCATTGGCTTCTCCTCCTCGTGTTACATTCCAGCTTCGAGTCGAGCTGCGACCTTCGCCCACTTCTCGTCGTCGAGATCCATGAGCTGATCGTAGCCGACCTGACGTTTGTCGCTGCGCTGGAGGGCATCCCCGCCCATGTCCGATGCAGCACGAGAGGCCATTGGGCTGACGCGAGGCTGCGCGCCAGCGCCCGAACCACCCCTGGTCCGGAGGAAACGTTCGGCGAGAACCTCGGCCCCGAAGGTGCCGGCTTCCGCGCTCCCGTACCTCGCCCGAACATCCTCGGGCAGCGTGTTGACCCATGCCATGAAGGCGGGCATCTGGTCCGCCTTGAACCCGGTCACAGCACCTTCGAGGTACTGGCCGTATTTCGCCTGACGAGCCTGCTCGACCAAGGGGGCGAGGTCGTTCAGCATCGGCTCGATCTCCGAGAGCTTCCGCTTCGCCTCCATCCCGTCCCGGTACAGCGGCTCGAAGTAGTCCCTGTTCCCCTCGTCGATGTCGTCGATGGTCCGCTGGGACGGCGCCGGCTCGTCGCCCTGGGCGAGCATCCGGTTCTGGAGCGCCAGGATCGTCTCCGCGAGCTTGCGGTTCTGCTCCACCTGGTTGTTGTTCTGCTCCCGCAGGTACGCGATGTCCTGCTCCAGCTTCGACGGCGCCGGGGCGGCCGGAGCGGCCTCGGGCTCCTGGGCGGCCTCCTGGGCGCTCGGACGGCCCAGTACGTCGTCCAGGTCCAGGCCATCGAAGATGTCTCCTGACGCGTCCTCCTGGACGTCCTGGCGGGCCGGCGGGGCCTCCGCGCCCTCCTCCGGATCCGCCGGCGGGCGGTCCGCGCCGCGCTCTTGATCGATCGCCTGGTTGATTTGCTCAACCGTCATGTCCGCCCCGAGATCCAGTTCGGTCTCGTCGAGAGGATCGAACTCGTCGTGTTTCATGCCCTTGCCTCCAGTGTTTTACGGGGCCTCCCCCGAGGTGAGCTTCATCTTCTCGATCTCCACCGGCAGGTTCAGCGTCTTGAGGATGTCCCTCAGAGCCTCGACCTGTCCATCACGAAACGCCCGGCACACCGCCCAGTTGGGCGAGTCCAAGGAGGGCGGCGAGATCGTCTCCTTGCCCTCCAGGCGCAACTGCACCAGGTCCTTGACCACCTCCAGGTGTCCCGCCTGGTGCGCCTGGATCAGCTTGTCCCTGAGCTCGGCCATCATCTGCTCCAGCGCCATCTCCGACTCCTATCATCGCAAGTGCCAACTGCACCATGATCTGACGAGATTCCTCGTCGTTCTTCACGATCCGGTCCGCGTCCTCGTAACCGGCGTTCTTGAGCCACTTGAGCACCATGTAGGGGATGTCCACGATCGGGAACAGCGCCGGGTTGCTCGTCACCGTCTGGATCATCATGAGGTCCCGCTGCGCCTTCGCCTCCTCGTCGATGAACAGCTTGGCGCCGGCGGCCCGGATCATCCACCCGCGGCGGATGGCCTGCGGGCTGATCTTGCGCCAGTCCACCTTC
>JAGQUI010000267.1 GCA_020438595.1 Propionibacteriaceae bacterium
GGCCCAGCGGGTGAAGCTGGCCTCGGAACTGCAGAAGCGGTCCACCGGCCGCACCCTGTACGTGCTGGACGAGCCCACCACCGGCCTGCACTTCGAGGACATCCGCAAGCTGCTCGAGGTGCTGCAGTCGCTGGTCGACAAGGGCAACACGGTGGTCGTGATCGAGCACAACCTCGACGTGATCAAGGCGGCCGACTGGGTGATCGACCTCGGCCCCGAGGGTGGCTCGCGCGGCGGCATGGTCGTCGCGGAGGGCACCCCGGAGCAGGTGGCGGACCACCCCGGCTCGTTCACGGGTGCCTTCCTGAAGCCGATCCTGGCCGGGCACCGGGTGAACGTCGGCGAGGAGCCCGACCTGCTCGGCGAGGCGGGCTGAGCGGGCGCTGTCGGCTCAGCTGATCGTGAGCGTGTCCCCGTTCACGGCCACGGTGGCCTTGGTGAGCGCCCTGGTGGCGGGGCCGGTGAGCACCGACCCGTCCGCGAGCGAGAAGCTGCTGCCGTGGCGTCCGCACACGATCGCCGCGTCGGTGACCTGCTGCACGGGCAGGTTCTGGTGGGTGCACAGGTAGCTGAACGCCTCGAAGGTGCCCTGGGTGGGCTGGGTGACGACGAACTGGTCGACGATGGTGCCGCCGCCGACCGGGATGTCGGCCGCCTTCACCGTCACGGCACCGGACGTCGCCGAGCCGCCTGACGAGGGGGAGGCTGCGGCGCAGCCGCCGAGGCAGAGGGTGATCGCAGCGATCCCGGCGGATTCCAGGACGACGCGGCGGGTGGGGAACTGCTGGCCGGTCATGGAGCCTCCTCGATGGGGATGGGATCGATAGTAGAACCTTCAACCACGCTCGTGGCTGTGACGAGCCTATGAATCCCGGGCGTCGGCGGTGGTGCCTATGCTGAGCGGCATGGCTGATCCGGCGAGCTACCGCCCGGCGCCCGGCACGATTCCGACCGGGCCCGGCGTGTACCGGTTCAGCGATCCCGACGGCCGGGTGGTCTACGTCGGCAAGGCGATCAACCTGCGCCAGCGGCTGAACTCCTACTTCGCCGATCCGGCCGCCCTGCACTTCCGCACCCAGACCATGGTGCGCACCGCCGCCCGGGTCGAGTGGACGCTGGTGCGCAACGAGCTCGAGGCGCTGCAGCTGGAGTACACCTGGATCAAGCAGTTCGAGCCGCGGTTCAACATCAAGTACCGCGACGACAAGTCCTACCCGTGGGTCGCGGTGACCTGGTCGGAGGAGTTCCCGCGGGTATTCGTCGGCCGCGGCAGCAAGCGCAAGGGCACCCGCTACTTCGGGCCGTACGCGCAGGCGTGGGCGATCCGGGACAGCATCGACTCGCTGCTGCGGGTGTTCCCGATGCGGTCCTGCACGAAGGGCGTGTTCAACAGCGCCCACGCGTCCGGGCGGCCGTGCCTGATGGGCTACATCGGCAAGTGCTCGGCGCCGTGCGTGGGCCGGATCGACGCCGACTCCCACCGGGCGCTCGTGCAGGACGTCTGCGACTTCCTCGCCGGGCGCACGGCCGCCCTGGTCCGGCGGCTCGAGACCGAGATGTCCATCGCGTCCACGAACCTCGAGTTCGAGCGTGCCGCGGTGCTGCGCGACCAGCTGTCCGCCCTGAGGCAGGCCACCGAACGGAACGCGATCGTGCTCGGCGACGGCACCGACGCCGACGTGGTCGCGCTCGCCGAGGACCCTCTTGAGGTGTCGGTGCAGGTCTTCCACGTACGCGACGGCCGGGTCCGCGGGGAACGCGGCTGGGTGGCCGAACGCAGCGACGACGGCGACACCGGTGCGCTGCTGGAGCAGTTCCTGCTGCAGCTCTACGCCGACGTCGACGCCGACGCGATCCCGCCGCAGGTGCTGCTGCCGACGCTGCCTGCGTCCGCCGAGGTGCTCGCCCAGCTGCTCGGCGAGCAGCGGGACGGGAAGGTCCGGCTGAAGGTGCCGCAGCGCGGGGACAAGGCGGCGCTGCTGCAGACCGCCGCACGGAACGCCGCCGACGCCCTCACGCTGCACAAGATCCGGCGGGCCAGCGACCTGTCCACGCGGAACCGGGCGCTGGAGGAGCTCCAGGAGGCGCTCGACCTGCCCCAGGTGCCGCTGCGGATCGAGTGCTACGACATCTCGCACACGATGGGCACGGAGGTCGTCGCCTCGATGGTCGTCTTCGAGGACGGGCTGGCCCGCAAGAGCGAGTACCGGCGCTTCGTCATCCGCACCGTCGAGGGCAGCAACGACGTGGGTGCGATGCACGAGGTGATCACCCGCCGGTTCACCCGGCTGCTCGAGGAGCGGAAGAAGGCCGACGACGCCGAGCCCGGGCCCGAGTCCGGCCCGCTGCTGGTCGACCCGACCACGGGCGCGCCGCGGAAGTTCGCCTACGTCCCGTCCCTGGTGGTGGTGGACGGCGGGGCACCGCAGGTGGCCGCGGCGGAACAGGCGATGGCCGACCTCGGCATCGTGGACGTGGCGCTGTGCGGGCTGGCCAAGCGGCTGGAGGAGGTGTGGCTGCCGGGGGAGGAGTTCCCGCTGATCCTGCCCCGCACGAGCGAGGGCCTGTACCTGCTGCAGCGCGTCCGCGACGAGGCGCACCGGTTCGCGATCACCCACCACCGGAGCCGGCGCAGCGCGTCGATGGTCGAGTCCCTGCTGGACGAGGTGCCCGGCCTCGGCGAGATCCGCCGCAAGGCGCTGATCAGGTACTTCGGCTCGCTGCGCAAGTTGCGCGCGGCGACCGTCGAGCAGATCGCGGAGGTGCCCGGCATCGGTCCGCGCACCGCCACGGCGATCAAGGCGGCGCTCGCCGCACAGGAAACCCCGGTGGCGATCAACGTCACCACCGGCGAGGTCATCGGGGAGTAGGCCTGACCGACGGGATAATGACCCCATGAACGACCTCGCGCCCCCTGTCGAGCTGCTCGTGATCACCGGCATGTCCGGAGCCGGGCGACGCACCGCCGGCCACGCCCTGGAGGACCTCGGCTGGTTCGTGGTCGACAACCTGCCGCCGAGCATGCTGACCGAGTTGATCGAGGTCAGCAGGGAACGCCAGTTCCGCCGCGTCGCCGTGCTGCTGGACGTGCGCAGCCGGTCGGACTTCCGGCAGATCCCGGCGGCGTTCGCCGCGCTGGGCGACTCCGGCGTGGTGCCGCAGATCCTCTTCCTGGACGCCAGCGACGAGGTGATCGTGCGCCGCCAGGAGTCCGTGCGCAGGCCGCTGCCGCTGCAGGGCTCCGGTCGCCTGCTCGACGGCATCCAGAAGGAGCGCAAGATGCTGGCCGGCCTGCGCGCCAGCGCCGACCTCGTCATCGACACGACCTCGATCAACATCCACGAGCTGACCGCGCGGGTCGCGAAGGCCTTCGCCGACGCGGACGAGACCGAGTTGCAGCTGACCCTGATGTCGTTCGGCTTCAAGAACGGCATCCCGATCGACGCCGACCTCGTCCTCGACGCCCGGTTCCTGCCGAACCCGCACTGGGTTCCGGCCCTGCGGCCGCAGACCGGGCTCGCCCAGCCGGTGTCGGCCTACGTGCTCGGCCAGCCCGACGCCGGGCCGTTCCTTGAGCATGCGCTCGGCCTGATCGGCCTGATCCGCCCGGGCTACGTGCGCGAGGGCAAGCGGCACGCCACCGTCGCGGTCGGCTGCACGGGCGGCAAGCACCGCTCCACCGCGCTGATCGAGGAAATGGCCCGGCAGTTGTCGGAGCGTGGCGTGCGCACCGAGGTCGTGCACCGGGACCTGGGCCTGGAATGAAGGACGCATGAGCCCGTTCCACCGGCCGCCGGCGGTGGTCGCCTTCGGCGGCGGCCACGGGCTCGCGGCGAGCCTGACCGCGTTGCGGCAACTCACCCACCGGCTCACCGCCGTGGTCACCGTCGCCGACGACGGCGGCTCGTCCGGACGCCTGCGGGAGGAGTTCCCGATCCTGCCGCCCGGCGACCTGCGGATGGCGCTGGCCGCGCTGTGCGGCGACGACGAGGTGGGCCGGGCGTGGGCCGAGGTGCTGCAGTCGCGGTTCCCCGGGGACGGGCCGCTGGGCGGGCACGCGATCGGGAACCTGCTGATCGCGGGCCTGTGGCAGCAGATGGCCGATCCGGTCGCCGGGCTGGACATGGTGGCCGCGATGCTGCACGTCGAGGGACGCGTGCTGCCGATGGCCGCGGTGCCGCTGTTGATCGAGGCGGACGCCACTGGGGCCGACCCGGCCCGGCCCGACGAGGTGGTCGGCGTGGTCGGCCAGGAGGCGGTCGCGCTGGCCAC